>JBCCLG010000554.1:0-4323 GCA_039027015.1 Acidobacteriota bacterium
CGAAGCCCTCGCGGATGCCGAAGGCGTCGTCCAGAACCTTGGCCAGGGGCGCCAGGCAGTTGGTGGTGCACGAGGCGTTCGACACGATGCGGTGCTCGGGCTTGAGGTCGCCTTCGTTGACGCCGAGCACCACCATGGCGTCGATCTCATCCTTGGGCGGCACTGTGAGAATCACTTTCTCGGCGCCGCCCTCGAAGTGGGCGGCGATTTTCTCGCGGTGCCTGAAGACGCCGGTCGATTCGATCACCACGCGGACGCCCAGCTCTTTCCAGGGAATCTGCGCCGGATCGCGCTCGGCGGTCATCGCAACGCGCTCTTCGCCGACGGTCATGGAGGTCGCGTCGGTGCTCACCGCCCGGCCGAATCGCCCCATGACGGTGTCGAACTTCAGCAGATAGGCCAGCTGCTCGTTGTCGTAGAGATCGTTGATCGCCACCACCTGAAGGTCTTCGCGCTCGGCCAGGATGCGGAAGACCGAGCGGCCGATGCGGCCGAAGCCGTTGATGCCGACTTTTATCGCGCCCATCACGCCACCTCCCGCCGGCCGAGGGTCGCCAGCTTTTCGATCAGCTCGACCACCCGGTGGCTATAGCCCCAGCTGTTGTCGAACCAGGTCAGGGTCTTGGACACCTTCTCGCCCAGCACCATGGTGCCGAGGGCGTCGAAGGTTCCCGAGTGCGGGGTCTTCAGGATGTCGCTCGACACGATGGGATCGTCCTCGTAGGCCAGGAGATCGCGGAACGACTCGCCCGCGATCGCGGTGCGCACAACCTCGTTGACCGCGGTGATCGACACCGGCTTGCGATGCCAGCACACCAAATCGATCACCGAGCCGTTGGGCACCGGTACGTTCATGGCCATGGCCTGCAGCCGGCCGCGCAGCTCGGGCACCAGGCCCGAGATCACCTCGGCGGCGTCGGTAGCCTGGGGAATGATGTTCTCCGCCGCCGCTCGGCCGCGCCGCGGCTCTTCGGCCGGCACGTCGGCCAGGCGCTGGTCGTCGGTGTAGGCGTGAACGGTCGAGAGGAACGCCCGCTCGATGCCGAAGGCGCCCTCGAGAATGCGCAGGATGGGCGCCACGGCGTGGGCCGTGCACGAGGAGTTCGAGAGAATCCGATGCTCGTCGCGCAGCTGGTCGTCGTTGATGCCCGGCACCACCGAAAGATCGGGCGGATCGAGCGGCGGCACGCAAAGCACCACCCGCGTCGCGCCGCGCTCCAAATGGCGCTCGGCGCTCGCCCGGCTGACCGGGTCGCCGCTCGCCACCACCACGACGTCCACGCCGAGGGCGCCCCACGAGAGGTCGTCGCCGCGCTTCTCGGACAGCAGGGGGATCTGCTGGCCGTCCACGTAGAGGTGCTGGCCGTGCACCGAAACCTCGGTGGGAAAGCGCCCCTGCAGGGTGTCGAACTGGAGCAGGTATTCGAGGCTCTTCGGATCGTGGTCGTCGTGGATCGCGGCGACGCGGAGGTCCCGGCGCCGATATAAGAGGCGAAAGAGATCGCGGCCGACGCGGCCGAAGCCCATCAAACCGATGCGGGTCACTGACATCAGCTGTCTCCTCTGGTGGTCAAGATCATCGAGGCGGGCTGTCCGGTGGCTTCGAGCACCCGCTGCCACACCGCACCCTTGGGATCGAGCCGCTTGCGCTCGCGCACGGCGGCGTCGATGGGTACGTGGGTGAAGTGGCGGTTCCAGAAGCCGATCAAAAGTCGGGTTCGCCCGGCCATGGCGGCGTGCACCGCGAGCTGGCCGAGCCGCAGGCAGTACTCGGCGTCGAGGGCGTTGGCGGGCAGGCTGCGGACGATATAGCTCGGGTCGATGTATTTGAGGGTGTGGCGCAGGCCGCGGGCCTCGAGCGCGCGGCGCAGCTCGCGCTTGAGAAACGGACCGATATCTCCCAGGCGCGCGTTGCCGGAGGCGTCGGCGCGGCGCCCCTCGGAAGGCATGAGCTCCTGCCCCGCGCCTTCGGCAACCGCCACCACGGCGTGGCGCCGCTCGCGCAGGCGCTGCTCCAGGGCCGCGGCCAGGCCCTCGACCGAAAACGGCACCTCCGGCACCAGGCAGAAGTTGACGTCGCTGCTCGCCAGAGTGGCGTGGGCGGTGATGAAGCCCGAATGACGCCCCATCAGCTTGACCATCCCGATGCCGTGATGGGCGCCCCAGGCCTCGGAATGGGCGCCGTCGATCACCCGGCGCGCTTCGTCAACCGCGGTGGCGAATCCGAAGCTGCGCTCGATCAGGCGGATGTCGTTATCGATCGTCTTCGGGATGCCGACCACGGCGATCTCGAGGCCGCGTCGGTCGATCTCTTCGCACAGGGCCGCGGCGCCTCGCTGGGTACCGTCGCCGCCGATGGTGAAGAGAATCGACACCCCCGAGGTCTCCAGGCGGTCGACCATTCGGCCGACATCCTGCGGACCGCGGGAGCTGCCGAGCAGGCTGCCGCCCTCCTCATGAATCTGCATCACCGCCTCGGGATCGAGGCGCAGGGGCGGCGGGTCGGCGTCCGCGAGGCCGGCAAAGCCGTAGCGGAAACCGAGGATGCGCTCGGGCGCTACGCCGTAGCCGTGGGTCAGGGAGAGCACCAGCGAACGGATCACGTTGTTGATACCCGGGCACAGGCCGCCGCACGACACCACGCCGCAGGTCACCCTCCGCGGATCGAAGAAAAGCCGACGCCGAGCGCCGGCGATCTCGAAGGAAGCCGGCTCCTCGCCGGCCGCCTGCGACGCCTCCAGATCGGTCGTGGTCGAGGCCCACAGCACCCGCTCGCCCGGCTGCGCGAAGCGTTCGCCGCGAAACGGCGTGTCGAAGCGCGGGGCGCCGAGGCGCTCCACCTGCAGTTGGGTGAGGGTCGGTCGTCGAGTCACGAATTTCTCTACTAAATCGTTTTATGAGCCTAGCAGATCCCGCGCGCGGATGGACTATCGCCCCTCACCTCAATGCAGGGCAAGGCGGCGCTGCTCCTCCGCCCGAGAGGCCCCCTCAGCTCAGTTCAGTTCAGTAGGGCACTTCCTGGAAACGCCCTTCCCCGAGGGTCCAGGTGTGGTCGGTCTCCACGCCGCATACGTGGACTCGAAAGCGCCCGGTCAGGGTGCGGGAGTCTGAATCGACGGCGTCGATCAGGAGCGTTGAGGAGCCCTCCCCTTCGGTGCTGCAGGAGCTGGAGACCGGCACTAAACGCACGTAGCCCTTCTCGCTATCCCAGCCGACCAGGCGGCCGAAGGCCAAAACCTCGTGCTCGCCTTCGAGCGCCGGGGTGATCACCAGGAAGCTGAGATTTTCGCCGGTCTCCGGGTCTCTCGCCTCGAGCTGCAGACTCAGCTCGGTGCCGTCGACGCCGCGCACCTCTTTCACCGTGGCGCGCACGTCGCGGGTCGCCACATAGTCTCGGCCGCGGGAGTACTCCAAGTGGGTGCCGGTGATCTCCTCGGGCCCGCAGCCGGTGAAGAAGGAGGCCACGAAGATCGCCAGGCCCAACGCGAGGACGGCGAGGAGCAGCGCCTTGGGCGAAGCCGCCTTCCACCTAGTCTCGCTCCGACTCACGACCCAGCGCCTCCCTCGTCGCCCAGGCTCGATCCACCTCGAGACTCCTGGGCCGCTAGCCTATCCCGAATCTCGAGGAGCCTCGTTCGCACCCCGCTCTCCCAGGGCCTTGACCACCTGCTCGGCGCCGTGGCGCTTGATACCCAGGCACAGCCGGAGGAGCCGGCCGAGCCGACCCGCCGGAAAGTCGCCGCGGCGCTCGAACCAGAAGAGGTAGTCCTCCGGCAGGTCGATCAGCCGTCGCCCCGCAAAGCGCCCGAAGGGCATCTCCCACTCGACCAGCAGATTCAGGTCGTCGCCGCCGAAGCCGAGGTCCAGGGCCGCGAGATCAGAGGCGGCGTGGCCGGGGCCGTCCACGCGCCTCTCGTCGGCCTCTTCCTCGATCCGGTCCATCGATTCAGCGGGCCGTCGATCAATAGGCGACGAGCAGGCGAGCGGCTCGCTCGATTTCGCCCTCGCTGGGCAGGAAAACGCGCTCGAGGGAAGGCGAATAGGGCACCGGGGTGTCGAGCGCCGCAACCAAGCGCACCGGCGCGTCCAGGTACTCGAACGCCTCCTCCTGGACGATCGCCGCCAGGCTCTCGCCGATCGAGCCCGTGCGGGTGTCCTCGTGCACGATCAGGGTGCGTCCGCACCAGGCCGCTGCCGAGAGCAGGGTCTCGCGATCCAATGGCGCTAAAGAGCGCAGGTCGAGCACGGACGCCTCGATCCCGTCTTCCGCCAGCGCTTCGGCCACCCGCAGGGCGGCGTGCACGAAGGCGCCGTAGGAGACGA
>JBCCLG010000555.1:0-4313 GCA_039027015.1 Acidobacteriota bacterium
CGCGCCTTCTTCTATCGCTTCACCCTCCTGACCAGGATCCTGCTGGCCGCGGGCTTCGTGCCGACGGGCCTCGTAAAGCTTCTGGGGTATCGCTTTACCCAGATGACGATCGAGACGCCGATCGGCGCCTTTTTCGAGGCGATGTTTCAAACCGGCCTCTACTGGCGCTTCCTCGGCGCCTCCCAGATGGTGGCGGGGCTGATGCTTCTCGTGCCGGCGACCGCCCCCCTGGGAGCCGCGCTCTTTCTGCCGATCATGATCAACATCGCGGTGATCACGATTTCGATTCCGTTTGGCGGCACGCCCTTCGTCACCGTGCCGATGAGTCTGGCGGTGCTCTACCTGTGCCTGTGGGACTTCCCGCGGTTTCGCGGCCTGCTGACGACGGCGGAGCCCAGGGAGCCCCTCGCTGCCCCCAGGCCGCAGGCTCTTTCGACCGCCGAGCGGCTCGGCTTCTGGGTCTTTGGGGTTTCCCTCATGGCCTTCTTTGGCTTTACCCGCGGCTTTGTGCCCCCGCCCGTGGCGGCTGGGTCGGTGTTCACGGGCGTGGCCGGCGGGCTGCTCGCCCTGACCGCCTTCGCGCTCGAGACGTGGCGCCGCTCGCGCGCCCAGAAGCTTCAGTCGTCCACGTAGCGCGGGTAGGTCGACTTCGCCGTGCGGGCCACCTCGAGGTCGATCTCGAGGGTGAGAAAGGGCTCGTCCGCCCGGGTGGTGCCGAGAACCTCTCCCTCCTCTGGCTCGATGATCCATCCCGTGCCGCCCCAGCTCTGGCCGCCCTCTGCGGAGCCTGAGAAATTCGAGGACAGGCAGAACGCCCCGGAGACCACCGCAGCGGCCCGCCCTCCGGCCAGCCATTTGTCGGTGGACGGCGCCAGGGTCGCCCGCGGACAGGCCAGAAGGTCGATGCCGCCGAGGCAGTATTCGCGGGCGTGGCGCGTGAACCACATTTCGGTGCAGATCAAGAATCCCGCGCGCACCCCGTTGAGGTCCGTCAACCCGAAGGAGCCGTCGCCGCGGCGGTACCAGGAGGCCTCCCAGAAACCCTCCTCCTCGGGCAGGTAGTACTTCCGGTGAACGCCGCGGATCGTTCGCCCGTCGGCCCGCCACGAAAAGCCTTCGTTATGCGCCGCGCCCGAGTCGAGAACCGGTCGGGTGGAGAGCACCGCGGGGGCGCCGAGTTCCTCCAGGCGGCCGATCCAGGCTTCGTGCTCCTCAACCGCTGCCTTCCAAAGCTCGGGGTCGACCCGGGCGCTGCCGGCCAGCCAGGCCGAAAAGGGCATTTCGGGCAGGAGCACCAGCTCGCTTCTCTCGCGCGCCGCGTGCTCCTGCAAGAGGCGCCAGTCCTCCGCCAGCTCTTCGGGACGGTTTCTCAACTCACAAACGGTCACTCGCATCGATGGAGAGCTCCAGGTTTCGTCTCGGGTGGACTTTAGACTTTCTACGCGCTGCCGGAGGATTTGGCTCGGCGCTCCGCGGATTGCTGGAACGGCCTCAAGGAGGCGCAGAACGCAGCGAGCCCGACCCTCGGCGGGTCGGGCTCAAACGAAAACGGCCTTCGGCGTTCGGACGCTATTCGGCGTCGGCCGAGACTTTCGTCGGCTCGGGGAGCGCGCTTTCTGGGTCCATCTCGGCTTCGGTCCCGTCTTCTTTTTCAGACGGGGTCGTCAGCCACGGCTGCTCGAGGCCGAGGAAGGACGCGTAATAGAATTGAGCGTTGGCTTTGCAGTCTTGCCTATCCTCGCGCTCATAATTCCGATCCGTGCATTCGCAATAGCCGGGGAAGCCAGGACGTGAGTCTTCGGCTGCACATTGCGATCCGGAACACGAGATGTCATTCACGCCGTCTCCATCACAGTCGGCGCCGGAGCTGGCAACCAGACCTGGGCGGGCAGACGCGGCGCTGGCGGCCAACGCAAAGAGGAAGGTACAAAGAACGATTTTCAGATTCCGCATGGTTTTCTCCTGACTGCATACCCTTGTCCCGGTGGGATCGGGATGCTGTAGAAAAAGAATCTCGAAAGTCACGGAAGCGACGCCCCAGCTCGGGAGGCCTCCGAGGACTCTCTCGGCAACTAAACGCAACGCGGGAAAGTTCGCCGACTTTGATCACGGACAGCCCAAGGAAATCGCGGCTTTCTCTGACGCGGCCGCGGGCGCGAGTCTGATTCGGCCTCCGGAAACCCGGGGATAGCGTGGGACACAGGTCTACCCCATGCCTGAAAATCCTACGCATGCGGCTTCCCCAGGAGCCTCGACGCCCCCTCCCGCGAATGCGCCGGCGGACGAGACTTTTGTCTTCGCGCCCGAGAGGGTCAGGCTCTTCAAGAAGCGGCGCGAGCGCAGGCTGCAGACGGTCGAGATCCCACGGCTGAGGGCTTTGGGCTTCGCCATCCTCTCGCTGATGGCGCTCGCCCACGGCCTCGCGGCCCCGACGAACTTCGCGCTGCTCTCTTTCCTCGAGCTGGTGGTGATTTTCGTTCTCTACTCCCTCGGGTCATGGCAGATTCTGCGCTGGAGTCACGACCGATTCCGGTTCGATTTCGGCCTGCTCTTTTTGGTCACCGATCTCTATTTCTTCGTGCTCGCCCTCGCCCACACCGGCCTGCTCGGGGGCTGGGCCACCATGCTTTTATTGGTGAGGGTTGCCGATCAAACCGGCTCGACCTTCAGGCGCGCGTTTTTCTTCAACTGCATGGTGACTCTCTGCTTTGGCGGGATTGCCGCGATTCACGGACTCGACGGCCTCGGGGCGGCCGAGTCGGCGTCTTTGACCGCGCTCCTCTTTCTGACCGGCACCTATATCGCCCTCACGGCGCGAACCGCCGAGGGCCTGCGCCGCAAGACCCGGCGGGCGACGGCCGCGGCCGGCGAGATCCTGCAGGAGCTGCGGCAGGCGCAGCTCGAGGCTCAGCAGGCGAGCGCCGCCAAGAGCGAGTTTCTGGCCAACATCAGCCACGAGATCCGCACGCCCATGAACGGGATCTTGGGCATGACGGAGCTGGCGTTGGCCTCCGCCAAGAATCCCCAGCAGCGCGACTACCTCACGGGCCTCAAGAAGTCCGCGGACGGCCTGATGCGGCTGCTCAACGCAATTCTCGACTTCTCGAAGATCGAGACCGGCCGCCTCAAGCTCGCCGAGCAGCCCTTCGCCCTCGAGCCTTTCGTGGAGAGCCTGCTTTCAGGCCCGGCCGCCAAGGCCCACGCCAAGGGCCTCGAGCTGGCCGTCGACTTAGCGCCCGAATGCCCCGCCAAGGTGGTGGGCGACTCCGATCGCCTGCGCCAGATCCTCCTGGCTCTGCTCGACAACGCGATCAAATTCACCGAGCGGGGCTCGGTGGTCCTCGAGCTGGAGCCCGGCGATCAAGGGGGCCTCCGCTTCACGGTGCGCGACAGCGGCATCGGCATTCCGAAGGACAAGCTCAAGACGGTTTTTGAGGGTTTTACCCAGGCCGACGGCTCCACGACCCGGCGCTTCGGCGGCACGGGGCTCGGCCTCACTCTCAGCCAGATGCTGGTGAAGCACATGGGCTCCGAGCTGCGCGTCGAGAGCGTCCAGGGACGCGGCAGCGCCTTTACCTGGGAGCTTCCCGGAGCCTCGGAACGCGCCGAGGCCAAGCCGCAGGATCCGCCGACCTCGATCGGCGAGACCCTCGCGGAGCGGCCGGGCGGCGAGCCCAGCGTTGTGGCGCTGCCCGCCATGCCCCGGGAGGGCGAGATTTTGCGTCGCCTTTTTAGCGCCCTGGGCTGCCGATTTCGGGTCCTCGCTCCGGGCTCGTCCGACCCGCTTCTCGGTCTCGATGCCGAGGCCCCGCCGGATCTTTTGGTTTTGAGCGCCCGGGCGCGCCTGCCGGGCTACGCCGAGAAGCTCGCCCGCTCCGTCCCTCGGGCCTTGAGGCAGCGCACGGTGCTGCTGATTCCGTGGAGCGAGAGCTCGCGCTCCATGGAGGGGCTCGGGATGCTGCGGGTGCTCCCCAAGCCTCTCCTGCCCTCGGCCTGGAAGGAGATTCTCTCCCGCCTGCAAAAGGCCCCCGGCCGGGCGCCTCTTGCAGCGCGTGGACGACCCGAAGACGGGGGGGTCGACGGCTCGCTCAGGATCCTCCTCACCGAGGACAACCCCACCAATCAGAAAGTCGCCTCTCACCTGCTCTCGCGCTGGGGGCACTCGGTCGACATCGCAAATAACGGCCTCGAGGCCGTGGAGGCGTTCCAAAGGAGCGTCTTTGATCTCATTCTCATGGACGTCCAGATGCCCGAAATGGACGGCTGCGAGGCAACCCGCGAGATTCGCAGCCTCGAGAACCCGGAGAGGCGCA
>JBCCLG010000556.1:0-4308 GCA_039027015.1 Acidobacteriota bacterium
GTCTGGGAGTCCCAGGCGTTCGTCGTGCCGTCTTCGAAGTCGTCGAGAAACAGGCCCAGACGCCGACGGGCCTGGATGCTTGTCAAGTCCGAGTCGTCGCCGAAGCTGCCGAGGCTCTGCCAGACGAGAACGAAGTTACTCGAAGCATCGGAGGCCACGTCGATGGCCGTCTGGGAGCCGTCTCGCAAGTTATTGACCTGGAACTCCTCGAATGTCTTCTGCCCCGCGCTGTCGAAACGCAGAAGACCCAGCTCGGCCTCCACGGACTCGGCCACGACGTCGAAACCGCCGTCTTCTCGCATGTTGAACTCCGTAAATCTCGCGGCAGGCTCCGAGTCCACCAGGATCTCGGCGCCAAGGGGAGCTCCGAGAGCGTCGTAGCGCTGCACGCGGACAGGTCCGAGGGTCGAGTCGGCTTGGCCGAAGAGCGCTTCGCCCTGGCTGTTGGAATCCGTCCAGACCTCCTTCAGAACTGTTTCGGTGGCCGCCAGCGGCTGGCCGTCGAGGTCGATGAATCTTCGCCGCGCATCGTTCACGCCGCATACGGCGAGGCTCCAGGCGACCATGAATATTCCGCCCAACGAGTCGGGGCCCGGAGGGTCGTCGCTCTCCCAGACGACCACGAACTCTCCGCTCGAGAGCGCCGCCACTTTCGGCGCCGACTGGCGGGACGGCTTCGAGGCCGGCCTTCCCTTCGTGCTGCGCAGGGGCGCGCCGTCCGGCTCGCTGTACGTAGACGGTGACGGGCAGATCGGCGCCGGCACCGCCGCTCCGGAGGCCGACCTCCACATCGTTGATTCGTTAGACGGGGCGAGCCGGCCCGAGCACCCAAAGCGCCGAGGCTTCGGCCGCTCTTCGTCGACGTAGAATCGCCCCGGCCATGCTGGAACGGTCTCTCGATCACTACCGAATCGAAGAGCTGATCGGCCTGGGCGCCGGGGGACAGGTCTACCGGGCCCGGGATCCCGAGCTCGAGCGCCTGGTCGCGCTCAAGGTGCTGCGGCACGACCCGGGAGCCCGCGAGCCGCTGCGGGAGGCCCGGATGCAGGCCCGGCTCGAGCACGAGCACATCGCGCAGATTTACGAGACCGGCCTGCACCGCGGCCGCCCGGCGGTGGCGATGCAGCTCATCGAGGGAGTCGATTTCGCCGTCGCCTGCCGCTCTCTCGAGTCGGATCAGCGCCTCGAGATCTTCGAGCACGTGGTGCGCGCCGTCGCCTTCGCCCACCGCGGCGGCTTGATCCACCGCGACCTCAAGCCCGCGAACGTGCTGGTGGAGGATCGCGGCGACGGCCGCTTCCACGCCTTCGTCGTCGATTTCGGGATCGCCACCGAGATCGACGCGGAGGGCGTCACCCTCACCGGCACCATCGCCGGCACTCCCGAGTACATGGCGCCGGAGCAGATCCGGGGCGAGCGCACCCGCAGATCGGACCTTTACGCCCTGGGCGTCATGCTCTTTGAGGCCATGTCCGGCCGCCGGCCCCAGCAGGCCGAAGCCCGGCTCGAGCTGATGTTTGAGCGCCTGCGCACGCCGGCACCTCCGCTTCGCAGGGTGATGCCCGAGGCCTCCCTCGACCTCGCGGCGGTGGTCGACCGCTGCCTAGCCTTCGAGCCCACGCACCGCTACGCCTCTGCCGACGAGCTCCTGCGGGACGTCATCGCCCTGCGCCGCGGCGAGCCCGTCTCGGCCCGTCCACTCACCGCGGCCTACCACGCCGCCAGCTGGCTGCGGCGCCACCGGCTGCTCGCCGCGGTGGTGGCCGGCGCGGCGCTGGCCGTGACCGTCCTGGCGGGAGCCGCCCTGCGCGAGCGCCTGCGGAGCGCCGATCGGGCCAAGCTGGCGCAGGATTTTGCGTCGAGCGCCCGCGACCTCGAATGGACCCTGCGCGCCATCGAGATGAGCCCGATCCACGACGCCACCGACGCGCGCCGGACCTTAAGCAGCCGCATCGGCCGGGTGGAGTCGCGGCTCCGCGAGCTCGGCGACGCCGCGGCGGTTCCCGGCGCCCTCGCCCTGGGCCGCGCCCACCTGGCCCTCGGCCACCCGGAGCTGGCGCGCGAGGCTCTCGAGCGCGGGCTCGAGGCCGAGGAGGATGAGGAGCTGCGCTGGGCCCTCGGCCGCGCCCTGGCCGAGCTCTTTCGCCGCGAATCTCTCGCCGCGATCGCGGCCGTTTCCGCCGGCGAAGGCGCCGGAGAGGCCGACCTCGCCCGGCGGCTCGCGGCCCTGGAGCGCGATCTGCGCCAGCCCGCGGCCGAGCTGCTGCGCGCCGTCGGCCCCGGGGCCCGCAAAAACTCCCACCTCGAAGAGAGGACCCGGTCCCGTTTCGGCGGCTCAGGCAGAGCCGAGGCGGCCGCCGGCTACGGTCTGGCGCTTCTCGCCTATCTCGACTCGGACTACGCCGCCGCGGAGCGATGGCTCGAGCGCTCGGAGGCGGGGCGCCCTTGGTTCTTCGAGGCGAACCTTCTACGCGCCGATATCGCCCTCGCGCGCGCCGCCGAGGAGATCTCCGAGGTCTCCCGGGACGCGCCGGAGAAGAGCGCGAAGTGGCGGCTTCAGGCGGATGATCGGCTCGCCGCCGCCCTGCGCATCGCGCCCTCGAGCGCCGCCGCGCTCCTCGCCCGCTGCCGACTCGGCGCCGCGCGCCTCGGAGCAGCCAAAGGCCGCGCCGAGTCCCGGGAGGGACTCACCGCGAGCGGGCGCAGGCACTGCCGCCGTCTCGCCGCCGTGCTGCCCGAGGAGCCGAGCGCCTGGGCGGCGTGGTCGGTCTTCGAGGTCCACGCCGGAGACCTGGCGCGGCAGACGGGCGATCCGGCGGCGCTGGCGATCTTTGAGCGGGCCGAGGAGATGGCGTCCTCCGCGGTCTGGCTCGCCCAGGCCGCGCAGGCGAACCGCGCCGACGCCGCGGATCTAGCCACCTCCCACCGCGCCCTCGGCGCCGCGCGAGCGCGCACCGCGGTCGAGCTGGCTGAACGGGGCGAGGACGTGCGGCCCAAGCTGCGCAGCGCGGTCGTGAGCCTACAGCGAGCCGCGGACCTGGGAGCCACCGCCGACCGCCTCCAGGCCCTCGGGACGGCGCTCACCTCCCTCGCCCGCCAAAGCAGCCGCCGCGGAGACGACGCGGCGGCTCTCTTCGGCCGCGCCACCGACGTCCTCGAGCGGGCGGCGGCGATCGAGCCGGGCAGCGCCGAGCTTCAGCTGAAGCTCGCCACGGCCTGGCAGAACCGGGGTCTCGACGAGCTGGACCACGGGGTGGACTCGCAGCCCTCCCTGCGCCGGGCCGTTCAGGCCGCCGGACGCGCCGCGGACCTCGATCCGAGGAGCTTCTCCGCCCTCTACCGCCGCGCCGTCGCCAGATGGCACCTGGCCGAAGCCGCGGCGAAGGCAAACCGAGGGGACGCCGATCGCATCCTCGAGTCCGCCCTCGAAGACAGCCGCAGGGCCCAGCGACTCGATCCGAGCTTCACCTTCGCGGTGCTGATCGAAGCCAATTTGGCTCAGGACTTAGCCCAGCTCGCCGTCGACCGCGGCCAAAATCCGCGGCCCCATTGGCGGGTGGCCCTCGACGCCCTCGACCGCGTCGAGCGTCTCGACGCCGGCATGGCGTGGGTGGCCTTCGTGCGCGGCAGCGTGCTGCGCTCGCGGGCGGTTTGGCAGATCGACTCGTCGCCTCCGGATCCCTCCGACCGGGCCGCCGTCCTCGAGGAGTCGATCCTGCCGGCGCGGTCAGAGTTCGAGCGCGGGCTCGCCATCAACCCCGGAGAACCCTACGCCTGGGCGGACCTCGCGTGGACCCATCGGCTCGAGGCCGAGGTGAGCGAGGGCGCCGCCGCGGATCGGGCCTGGCGGCGCGCGGAGGAGACCTACCGACGCTCGCTCGAGATCGACGACGGCTGCGCCCCGTGCTTTGAAGGCCTGGCGCTCACCCTCGAGGCCCGAGCCAAGCGGCGCGGCGGCTCGCTCGCTGCGGCCCTCCAGGCCATGACCCAGGCCCGGCAGCTCGATCCGGCGAGCCCCCTGCTTCCTCTCAAGCTCGCGGACCTCGAGAGCGCCCGCTGCGAGCGCGATCGGGGCTGTGACGATCTGATGGCGCGGGCGGAGCGGTGGATCAGCCAGGCCGAGGACCTCAAGGCACCGCCTCGCCAGCTCTCATTGAGCCGCGGCACCCTGCACGTTGTGGGGGTGGAAAGAGGCCTGGCATCGGCCTCGCTCCAGAGCGCCCGCAGCAGCCTCGACGCCGCGGTCCGGGACCGCCTCGACCTGCGCCGCCGGCACGCCGCCTGGTTTGACCGACTCGAGGCGCTCGA
>JBCCLG010000557.1:0-4303 GCA_039027015.1 Acidobacteriota bacterium
AATGCGTGCAGCCTCTGCAGGCTGTCATCTATCTCAAGGGTCGGCTTTACGGGCGGCAGCGGGAGGGGGACGAAGGCCTCAGCGTGCTCTCCCGTCACGCTGATCGCCTCGAGTTCTCCCGCTTTCCTCGGCACCTGCACCTCCGCTCGGCGTGGCGGGCGCACGAGTCAGGTGCGCCCCGCGGAATGAAAAGATGCTTTCATAAGCCGACGCCGTATTAAAGCTTCGTTGAATAAGCCCGCGGCTTATTCAAGTCTCGCCGGGCAGGCGTGGAGCCTGGGGCCCAGCGTCCGGCAGCCGGCGGTTTGGGCGGGGCGGCGGTCAGTCGCTCGCCGACTCGCCGAGCACTTCGCCTAGGGCCTTCGCCAGGCTGTCCAGCTGCACGGGCTTGGCGAGGTAGGCGTTCATGCCGGCGGCCAGGCAGACCTCGCGGTCGCCCTTCATGGCGTGGGCGGTCATGGCCAAGATGGGGACCCGGCTCGCGGGCCCTTCGAGGGCGCGAATGCGCCGGGTGGCGTCGATGCCGTCCATCTCGGGCATTTGGACGTCCATCAGGATCGCGTCGAAGCTCTCGCCCTCGCTCTCCAGAATCCGCAGCGCCTCTTCGCCGCTGGCGGCGAGGGTGGAGAGGCAGGCGAGCTTGTCGAGAATGGCCTCGGCGATCACCTGGTTGATCGGGTTGTCTTCCACGATCAGGATTTTTTGCCCCGCAAGGCTCGGGCGTCCGCGGGTCTTGGCCCGCGCGGCGCCGGGCGTCGTGTCGGCATCTTCGGCGTCCAGAAAGCGCGCCGTGAACCAAAAGACCGAGCCCTCGCCCTCTTCGCTCTCGACGCCGATGCGGCCTCCCATCAGCTCGACCAGCTGCTTGGAGATCATCAGCCCCAGCCCGGTGCCGCCGTGCTGGCGCGTCGGCGAGGTGTCGAGCTGAGTGAAGGGCTCAAAGAGCTGCGCCTGTTTCCCGCGCGGGATGCCGATGCCTGTGTCGCTCACCAGAAAACGCAGGCCCACCCGCTCGTCGGGGCTCGGGCCGCCGCCTGCCGCCTCGCTCTCGGCCCGGGCTTCCGGCCGGACCTCGACGGTGACCGCCCCGCTATCGGTGAATTTGAGGGCGTTGCCCGCCAGGTTGACCAGCACCTGGCGCAGCCGGTGCGGATCTCCCAGGAGCCGCCGCGGGACGCCTCCTTCGACTTCGGCGGTGAGCAGAAGGCCCTTGTCCTGGGCGATGGGGGAGAGGATGGCGATCGCAGAATCGACGGTCTTGCGCACCTCGAAGGGGCGGCTTTCCAGCTCGAAGCGGCCGGCCTCGATCTTGGAGACGTCCAGCACCTCATCGATCAGCGTCAGCAGGCCCTGGCCGGAGCTTTTGATGATCTCGGCAAAGCGCCTCTCCCGCGGCCCGAGCCCGCCGGACAGGAGAATGTCGGTCGCCCCGATCACGCCGTTCATCGGAGTGCGAATCTCGTGGCTCATATTGGCCAGAAATTGGGTCTTGGCCTCGGCGGCCGCCCGCGCTTCGTCGCGCGCCCGGCGCAGCTCTTCGGTGCGCTCATCGATCAACTCCTCAAGCCGGTCGCGCTCCTGACGCAGGTGGCGTGAGCGAATCGACACCCCGAGCCAGATGAGGGCGCCGGTCATCGTCAGCCAGCCCAGGCGCGCGGGAAGCGTGAGATACCACGGGAAGGGCACCTCGATGCGGTAGCTCAGCGAGTCGACGATCGCGCCGTTGAGGTCGCGAGCCTGGGCCTCGAAGACGTAGTGGCCCCCCGGCAGGTTCATATAGTCGGCGCTCGTGCGCGCGCTCCACTCGCTCCAGGCGTCGTCGAGCCCGACGAGGCGCGAGCGGAATCGCTCCTCGTCGCGCACGGGATCGAACGCCGGCAGGGCCCAGCGCAGGCCGAGCCGCCCCTCCGGGCGCGGCAGCTCCAGCGGATCGCTGCCCAGCGGCTGGGCCACGCCGTCGAGAAGGACTTCCCGGAGCGTCAGCCGGCGGCCGTCGGTTGGGCTGAGCGGCCCGTCGTCTGGCTGGCCCCGGAAGAGAAAGAGTCCTTTG
The DNA here is from genome assembly GCA_039027015.1 of Acidobacteriota bacterium. Lineage (GTDB taxonomy): Bacteria > Acidobacteriota > Thermoanaerobaculia > Multivoradales > J023 > JAUIJL01. The sequence continues at coordinate 2,051 of JBCCLG010000557.1, forward strand.
GCCGTTCCGACCCAGGTCCGCTCGTCGCTCTCCGCCTCGAAGGTGTAGACGTCCTCGGACGGCAGAAAGCGGAAGACGTGGGTCGCGCTCGGCGGCGCGCCGTCGGGGCCGGCCTCTCCGTCGGTCTCGATCCACAGCGGGCTGTTGCCGTCCCTGCTCAGCCAGTAGCTCCGGCCCCCGAAGCCCCTAGAAACTCGGGCGATTCCCCCGGTATCCCGGCCGAAGAGCGCGCTCGGCTCGAATCCCCCGCTCTCGGGATTCCAACCGAAGAGGCCCAGGGCGGTCCCGGCCATCACTCGGTCTCGGTGCACGAAGAGCTTGATGCTGCGGAGCGCCTCAAGCCCGCGCTCAGGCCCGATGCGCTCGAAGGGGGTGTCCTTGAGCAGAGGTGGCTGCGGGCCGCCGGCGGAGCCGAGGCGCAGCACTCCATTCACGAGGGTGCCGATCCACAGGCTGCCGTCCGGCGCCTCGGCCAGGGAGCGCGCCTGCACCTCGAGATCGCGCCGCTCTTCGCTCTCCCGCCAGCCCGCCGGGCCGCTCTCGATGCGGGCGACGCCGCTCTCCTCTCCCACCCACACCGTGCCGGGCCGGCTGGAAGAGGATAGGAGAGCGAAGGCGTGACGGGTCTCGCGAACCGTGCGCACCCCCGCGGAGCCGACCTCGGAAACGCCCAGGGCGGCGCCCACCAGAATCCTTTCCTTCGTCCCCTCGCCGACCGTCAGCACGTCCCAGCACGGTCCCGCGACCTCTTCGACGAGGCGCCAGCCGCCGCTCTCGAGGGCGTAGAGACCCGCCGAGGTGGCGGCCCACAGCTTGCCCAGGCCGCGGGTGACGTCCTGCACCTTGCCCTCGAGTCCCAGAGGCTCGCCGTAGTCCACCACCGGAGCTCCGAGGGCGGCGCGCTCGAGGCCGCGGCTGAGGCCGATCCACAGGCCGCCGTCGCGGTCCTCGAAAAGCGACCACGCGGAGTTGTCGCTCAGCCCGGTGCTGCGGTCGAGCGTATGAACGGCGCGCCCTTCGGGCCCGATCACCAGCAGGCCGCCGCGCATGGTGGCGACGGCGAGGCGTCCGTCCCGCAGGCGGGTCGCGTCGTAAACCCGTCGCTGTTCAAGCTCCGAATCGACCTCCATGGCCACTCTCCGCGGAGCGTGATCCTGGGCCGGTCCGTCGAGGAGAGCGTCGATCTGGCCGGCGTCCAGGCGCCAGAAGCGGCCCCCCACGGTGAGCAGAAGGGCGCCGCCGTCGGGCTCTTCGATCCAGATCCGAACCTGCTCCTCGCCCGTTTCCACCAGCCTGCCGGCGTCGGTCAACCCCGCCGGATCGAGGCGCTGAATCCTGCCCTCGGCGTCGGATACCAGGAGGGTGCCGCGCAGGCGAGCGGGAAAGGTCCGAACCTCCAGCGGCCATGCCGTGAGGCGCTCTCCGTTCCACTCGAGGATGCGGTCGAGCGTCCAGGCGAGGAAGCCCTCCCGGGTCGGCCACAGCCGCCACACGTCGCGCAGGCCCTCGAGCGCCGGATCGTCCTCATCGCCCAGGGTTTGGTAGAGGAGCTGGCCGGTGCCGCTGCGGGTCAGCCGGCCGATCTCGCCGATTACGCCCACGAAGACCTGGCCCGAGGAGTGGACCGCCAGCGACCTGACGATCGATCCGTTGTCGAGAGAGTGCACGGTGGAGCTGAGCCCGTCGTGCTCCACCACCCCGAAGTTGGTGGCGAAGTAGAGAACGCCCGCCGGATCCTGAACGATGTCCCAAACCTCTCGCTCTTTGACCACTTCGGATGCGTTGAGCATCAGAGGCATGCCCGGGGGATCCGCGGGTCTGGCGGGCGCCGCGCTGAGGCACAGGAGCGCCAGGGCCGCGGCGGAGAGAGAGCGCTGCCTCCGCGCCGGCGGCCTCGCGCCACCTGGCGCGGGTTCCGGGCTGCTCTTGAAAGCGTGGGTCAAACGGGGCCTATCCTAGAGATCCATCGCCGCCTCGACGTCCGGATCGAGCGAGGGCGGATTCTCGAAGGACGCGATGGCGAGAAAAAGAGTCACCGAAAGTAGAAGCGAGAGGGCGCCGGCGCTGATGCCGTAGGGAATCTCAAGGCCCGAGGCCTCGAGGCCCAAATTGGCCGAGAGTCCGATGACGAGGGCGACGTTGGCCGCCGTAGCGCTGGCGCGTTTCCAGTTGAATCCTATCGCTACTGCCGGCACCAGGGCCGCGGCAAAGCATCCCCAGCCGAGGGTGCCGAGGGTCATCACCGGATTCTCC
>JBCCLG010000558.1:0-4302 GCA_039027015.1 Acidobacteriota bacterium
CCATGCCGGGACGTCGTCCCGAGGCCGCGGCCCTGGACAGCCTGGCGGACGCCTGTCGCCGCACCGAGCGGGGCCTGCTGGTGGCCGGGCCCGCGGGCCCGCGCCCTGGCGCCTCGGAGGCTCCGGGCGGAAACGAGATCGCCGAGCTCTCGCGCCTCACCGGCTGGCCGCTGATCGCTGATCTGGCCAGCCAGCTGCGCAGCGAGGCGGGGGAGGGCGACCCGCCCGCCTGGGGTCCCCCCGCGGACCTCGCCACCGACCCGGGCGTATGGCGGCGCCTGCGCCCCGACCTGGTGCTGCAGTGGGGCCGCGCGCCCACCGCCACCGGCTGGGTGCAGAGACTCACCGACTCGCCCCTCCCGGCGGCCCATTGGGTGGTGTCGGGCTCGGGCACATGGCACGACCCCGAGTCCACCGCCACCGATCTTTTGATGGCGAATCCCGCGGAGGTTCTCGCGGGCCTGCTCGAGAGGCTGCGCCGCGCCCCCGCCCCGGCCGCGAGGGCCCGTTCGCCGTGGCGCCTCGCCTGGCAGCGCCTGGCGCGGGCCTCTCGCACGCTGCTCGCGGACGATCTCGCGGCGTCCGAAGGGCCCCTGAGCGAATCCCGGGCCGCGGCCGCGGCGGTGGCCGCGGTGCCGCCAGGCGGTCTTCTGACCCTGGGAAACAGCCTGAGCGTACGCCAGGCCGACGTGCACGGCGCGGCGCCCCGGCCCGGCGGTCACGTGCTGAGCCAGCGGGGCGCCAGCGGCATCGACGGGCTGGTGGCCGGCGCCGCCGGGGCGGCGGTGGCCACGGGGCGCCCCAGCCTGGTGCTTCTGGGCGACGTCAGCCTGCTGCACGACGTCGGCAGCCTGGCCACCGTGCCCACGGGCGAGGGCCCCTTCGTGGTGGTGGTGATCGACAACCGCGGCGGCCGAATTTTTGAGCAGCTGCCGGTCGCCCGGCAGGTGGACGCCCGGCGCCTCGAGCACTGGATCACGCCGCCGACCCGCGGCCGGGACTTCGCCCACGCCGCGGCCTTCGGCGACTTCGAGCACCGCCCCGCCAACACCGCGGAAGCTCTCGACCGGGCCCTCGAGGAGGCCTTCTCCAGCGGCGGGCGCTGGCTGCTCGAGGCTCGGGTGGAGCCCTCCCGAGCCGCCGCCGAGCGCCGCGAGCTGATGACCCGCTGGCGCCTCGAGGTCGAGCGCGGCGAAGCCGAGGAGAGCGGCGACTGATGGGCGCCCTCGCCCTGCTCCACGGCTTCACCGGCCGCGGCGCCTCGTGGCGCCCGACCCTCGATCGGCTCGATCGGGGTGAGGCCTGGGCGCCGGATCTTCCCGGGCACGGCGGAGCCCGCGAGAAAGAACTGCCCGGCTCCTTCGAGGACGCCGCCGACCGCCTGGCGAGCCGCCTGGAGCGCGAGGCTGAAACCCCGGTCCACCTGGTGGGCTATTCCCTCGGCGGCCGGCTGGCCCTGGCCATCGCCGTGCGCCGCCCTCGCCTGGTCGGCAGGCTGACGCTGATCGGCGCCCGGCCCGGCCTCGGCCCCGAGGAGCGCGCGCGGCGGGCCGCGGCCGACGACGCCCTGGCCCGCGGCCTGCTCGAGCGGGGCCTCGAGCCCTTTCTCGACTCCTGGCAGGCTCTGCCGCTCTTCGCCAGCCAGCGGCGCCTTCCGAAGGCCGTGCTCGAGGCCCAGAGCGCCCTGCGCCTGGGCCACAGCCCCGCGGGACTGGCCTGGGCGCTGCGCACCCTCTCACCCGGCCGAATGCCCGACTACAGGCCCCGCCTTCAAGGCCTCAAGCCCCCGGTGGATCTGGTGGTCGGCGAGCTCGACGCCCCCTACCTCGCCATCGCCCGGGAGATGCAGGCGGGCGGCCTGCCCAGAACCGCTCGCCTGCGCGTGGTGCCGGGCTGCGGTCATAACGTGCCCCTCGAGGCGCCGGCGGCGCTGGCGCCCCTGCTGGCCGCCGCCCCGGCGCCGGCCCGATCCGCCCTGGGCTCCGCCGCTCCATGACCGACTCGCTGCCCGCCCCAGGCTCGCTCCGCGCCTGGATTCTCGCCAGCCGCCTGCCCACGCTGAGCGCCGCCGCCGTGCCGGTGGCGATCGGCGCGGCGGTGGCCGCAAGCGCGGGCGGCTTCCGGCTGCTGCCGACCCTGGCCGCGCTGTGGGGAGCGCTCTTCATACAGATCGGCACCAACTTCGCGAACGACGTTTTCGACTACGAGAAGGGCGCCGACACCAGCGAGCGCCTGGGGCCCACCCGCGCGGTGCAGGCCGGGCTGCTGAGCGCCGATCAAATGCGCCGCGGCATGGTCCTCACCTTCGCCCTCGCCTTCGCCGCCGGCCTCTACCTCGCCTGGGTGGGCGGCTGGCCGATCGTCGCCATCGGCATCCTGTCGATCCTCTCGGGCATCGCCTACACGGGAGGCCCCTACCCCCTGGGCTACAACGGCCTGGGCGACGTTTTCGTCTTTCTCTTCTTCGGCTTCGTGGCCGTCGCGGGCACGGTCTGGGTCAACATGCTCGCTTTGCCCGAGATGGTGTGGTGGACGGCGCTTCCCCCAGGAGCCTTGGCCACCGCCATTTTGGTGGTCAACAACCTGCGCGACCGGGTGACCGACGTGCACGCCGGCAAGCGCACCCTCGCCGTGCGTTTCGGCCGCCGGGCCGTGCTGGCGGAATACGCCCTCATGCTCGCCCTGGCCTATGGCGTTCCCCTGGCCCTGGTGCTGCTCGGCAAGGCGGGGCCGGCGGTCCTCCTGCCGCTTCTCACCCTGCCCCTGGCGGCGAGGCTGTGGCGGCGCCTGGTGGCCGGTGAGGGGGCGGTTCTCAACCCCGTTCTGGCGGATACGGCCAAGCTTCTGGTGCTGCACGGCCTGCTCTTCGCCGTCGGCCTGGCGCCGATCCTCTAGAGAGCTGGCGGGACGCCGATGCGCCTGCAGTTCGCCTCGATCACCGCGCATCGCGGCGCCCTCAAGAAAAAAGGAGCGGCGAGCAACGCGCGCCGCGCGTGGGGCCATCGCGAGGCCTGGCTGCTCGAGGTGCGCGACGAGGCCGGCCGCCTCGGCGTGGGCGAGGCGTCGCCCCTGCCCGGCTATTCCCCCGATAGCCTCGAGGCCAACGGCCGGGCCCTCAAGAGGTGGTGCCAAAGCGCCCGGGGACGCGCCTTCGAGCCGGCGACGGCCGCCGAGCCAGGCCGCTCCGGCCTCGGGGCCGTACGCCGGGCGGTGAGCGAGCTGCCCGCGGACTGCCCGGCGGCGCGCTTCGCGGTCGAAACCGCCCTCCTCGACCTTCTCGGCCAGCGCCAGGAGCGACCTCTCCATCGCCTCCTCGGCGCGGGCGATCACCCCCGCTCTCTGGCCGCGCTGCTCGATCTCGGCGCGGCCCAGGGCGAGGCGCCCCTCGCCGGGAGGATCGCCGGACTTCGCCGCCTGGGCATTCGCCATTTCAAGGTCAAGATCGGTCGCCCGGGCGCCTGGGAGAGCGAGCTGAGGGGGCTCGAGGAGGCGAGCGCCGGGCTCGGTCCCGGTGAGCGCCTGCGCCTCGACGCCAACGGCTCACTGCCGGCCCGCGGACTCGAGGAAAGGCTCGGGCAGCTGGCGGCCTTTGACCCCGAGTTTCTCGAGGAGCCCGTGTCCTGGCCCCGGCTCGGGGAATTGGGCGACTCGCCGGTGCCCCTGGCCCTCGACGAAGGCCTGCGCCACGGCTGGGACGCGGTCGCCGGCTGGGCGGCGAGCGGGCCCGCCTCGGTGGTGGTGCTCAAACCGATGGTGTTGGGCGGCGCGCTGGCGTGCCTCGAGCTGGCCGCCCGGGCCGCCGAGCGCGGGCTGTCGGCGGTGGCCTCGCACCTCTTCGACGGACCGATCGCCCTTCAGGCCACGGCGGCCCTCGCCCTGGCGCTGCCCGGCGAGCCGCGCGCCCACGGCCTGGCGCGACACGCCGGCCTGCACGCCTGGGAATGGAGCGGAGAGGAAGGCTGGCTGGTGGGCCGCGGCGCCCTCGACCCGGCGGACGCGAGGCCGGGGCTGGGGCTCGCGCGGTGAGGGAGAAAACCCGCGCCCTCTCCGTTTTCGCCGCCGCCGCGGGCGAGCCCGAGCGCATCGCCCTGGTGCTGGAGGACGCCGACGCCAGCGCCCGCGGCCTGAGCTTTCGCCAGCTGGCGGCCCGGGTGCTCGAGGCCTGTCGCTTTCTCGACGACGACGCCGCCGCCGGCCGGGAGGGCTTTGCCCTGGTGGCGGAGCCGGGCCTCGAGAGCCTGCTGATCGTGTATGCCGCCATCGAGACCGGCCGGCCCGTGACCCTTCTCCACCCCCGCTGGC
>JBCCLG010000559.1:0-4298 GCA_039027015.1 Acidobacteriota bacterium
GCCAGATAGAGCTCCACGCCCTGGGTCCACGGCACCGCCTCGTCCTGATCGCCGAACTGAATCAGCAGCGGCGTCTCGATGCGATCGGCGTAGAAGAGGGGCGAGTTCTCGATATAGCTCGCCCGGTCTTCCCACAGCGACTTGCCGATCCGGCTCTGGCCGGTCTCGTACTGGAATTGGCGGGCGAGGCCGGTGCCGTAGCGAATGCCGCCGTAGGCGCTGGTCATGTTGGAGACCGGGGCCCCGGTGACCGCCGCGGCGAAGGCGTGGGTTTGAGTGACCACGTGGGCGGTTTGGTAACCCGACCACGAGTGGCCGTGAAGCCCCAAGGCCTCGGGATCGGCCACCCCCATGTCGACGATTTTTTGCACCGCCGGCACCAGGGCTTTGGTGGCGGAGAAGCCGGGCCGGCCGACCTCGAAGCGGACGTCCGGCAGGAAGACGCAGTAGCCGTGGCTGGCGTAAAGGGGGAAGCTCGGCCGGTGGTTGACCACCGGCTCGTTGAAGCGGTGGAGGCGCTGGGAGAAGAAGCGGTAGTAGTAAACCAGCACCGGGCAGCGATCGTCTTGGCCCATGCCCTCGGGCCGGATCAGCACCGCGTCGCTGGGGCGGCCGTCGGAGTCGGTAAAGCGCACCAGCTCGGCCTCGCCCCAGGCGAAGTCGTCGGTTTGCGGATTGGCGTCCGTGAGCCTGCGCGGCGGCGACTCAAAGTCCGAGTCGGCGAGCCAAAGATCGGGAAACTCGCGGTAGCTCTCGCGGGTAAAGAGCAGGCGTCCGCCGTCTTCGCTGCGGCGGATGAAGCGATGGAAGCGCTCGCCCTGGGCCGCCTCGAGCGCCTCGGGGCGCTCTTCGCCCGGCACCGGCGAGGCCAGCTGCCAGAAGCCCGAGGTCTTGAGGGTCTCGGAATAGCCGCTGAGCAGCAGTCGAGCCGCGGGGTCGAGAAAGGGCTCGTCGCGGTCTTCGCGGATGACCCGCAGCTCCAGCCGCTGCTCCCGTCCGGCGCCGCCGGTGAGCGCGGTCGGCCCCCCGGCGCCGGGCTCCGCGGGCACGTGCCATATGTCGTAGCGGTCGTAGAGCAGGAGGGCCGAAGAGTCGGCCAGCCAGCCGGCGGTGCCGTGCATGCCCGCGGGGCTCGGATAGTCGTGGTCTTCGTCGGCAAAGGAGACGTCCAGATCGCCCGTGAGCGAGCGGTGGGTGCCGGCCTCGACGTCGTAGAGATGCCAGTGGGGGGAGCGGTAGTAGGCGGCAAAGCGCCCGTCGGGTGAAAGCAGGGTGCTGTTGGGAGCCGAGGGCATCTTCTCCGCGAATAGGGTGCGCTCGCCGGTCCTGAGGTCGACCGTGTAGGCGTCGGCGAAAAAGCCCTCGAAGGTGCGAAGGCGCAGATAGGGAACGTCGGCGAAGCCGAGGGCGGAGCGGGCGCTTTCGCTCGGCACGACGTCGCGCACCTCGAGGGTGGCCAGCTGCACGTTGGCCTCGGGGGCCGAGGGGCTGAGGTGGTAAACCGCGAGATAGCTGCGCTCTTTCTCCACGGCCTCCCACTGCTTGCGTTCGTTGGTCTTGATGAGGGGATCGCCCGTGTGCCAGACGTCGACCCCGGTCTCCGCCAGCAGGGCCTCGAAATCGTAGGGGTCAAAGGGCGCGTCGTCGTCCTCCTCGTCCGCTTTCGGGGCGGGCCGCGGCCGGGTGCCGTAGAAAAGGCGCTCGCCGTCGCGGCTCCAGGTGAGCTCGGCGAAGGCCGGCACGTGCCAGCCCTCGTCGAGGTTTTCGGACGTGGACACCGCGCGGCCCTCGCCGCTCTCGCCCTGCCAGATCCACACCGCGCCGTCGCCCGGCTCGCCGTCTTCGTCCCAGGCCGAGGCGATAAAGGCCAGGAGGGGCTGGTCTTCGGCCCAGCTGAGCTGGGTGTAGTGGCCGCGCTCGGCGGCGGTGACGGCGCGGGTGGCGGCGTCGTTCTCGGCGCCCAGCTGGCGCAGGAAGAGGCCGTTCTCGCCCTCGGGCGCCGCCACCGAGTAGGCCAGCCAGGTGGCGGTGTCGTCGAAGGAATAGGCCAACACGTGCTCGAGAAGGACCTCCTCGCCGGTCTCGAGATCGCGCAGGCGCAGGGTGGTGCCGGTCTCGAGCTTGGAGTCGTCTTCGGCCTTCGTATCGTCCGTTTCCTCGGCCTCTTCGCCTTCCTCGGTCTCTTCGCCTTCCTCGGCCTCCTCGGCCTGAGACTCTTGAGATTCGCCGGCCTCCTCGCTTTCGCCGGTCTCCTCGGCCTGCGCCTGCTCCTCAGACTCCCCGGCCTCTTCGGCCTCTTCGCCCTCCTCGGAGTCTGGGTCTTCCTCGGGCGCCTCGGCGTGCAGGATGGCCAGCCAGCGGCCGTCCTTTGAAAAATCCGCTCGGTCGACGTCCTGCCACTCGATCTCCTCTCCGCTCCGGGTGTCTAAGAGCACCAGGCCGGGCTTGGGCTTGTCGCCCTCGGCGGTTTCCTGGGCTTCGAAGCTGGGCACCCGGGTGGCGACGACGAAGCGGCCCTGGCTCGAGACGGCGGCGGACCTGCCGCGCTCGAGGGTGTAGCGGGTTTTGCCGTCAGCGCTCACCACCTCCACCGCGCCGTCGCCGCGATCGGGACGAAGCTCGTAGGCCAGCCAGCCGCCGTCGTCGGAGAGAGCGGGCTGCCGGATGGCTCGGAACTTCATCAAATCCGAGAACTCGAGAGGCTTTTTGACCTGGGCTCTGGCCTGCTGTTTCCGGGACTCGCGGGCGCTCGAGGGCAGAGCGACACAGAGGGCCAAGAGGCACACGGCGGCGACTCGGGCGGTGGAGTTCATAAGGGGGGCTCCTGTCACGGGAAGGGAAGGGCGATGCCTCGAGGCGGTCGAGATCGAGGATTCGCGGTCTGGAGAATCGGCCCCTGAGTTTATGCGCTCCGGTCGCCGGGCGATCGCCCGGGTGTCCCGGGATATACTGGTTTTACAGCCTTTGAGCAGCGTTTCGGGAGGTGTGGGCGGGGCAGAAGGCCGCCCGGCGCCGGCTCGCGGCGCCCGCCATCGACGGCCCGTGTGGTGAGGGGTCTCTTCGAGGTCAACCGGCAGACGACAAAATGACAGCGGCCAACACCGTGGACACAGAACGCTTCTGCCTGCGCGGCGAGATCTCGGGGCTCGACCAGGTTTTCGTGCTCAAGGCGGGAGAGAACCGGATCGGAGCCCTGGAGTCCAACGAGGTGACCCTGCCCCTCGCCGGCGTCTCGAGGGTGCACGCCAAGCTGCAGTTGCTCGAGGATGGCCGGCTCGAGATTTCTGATCTATCCAGCAAGAACGGCACCTTTGTCGGCGGTCGCCGGGTCAACCGAGCCACGGTGGAGCCGGGCAGCGACCTCAGATTCGGGCCGGTCAGCCTGCGATTCGAAGAGTTTCATCGCGACGACGCCCGCCTGGCGATCAGCTTCGAGACCAGCCCCAAGGAGCAGACCACCTCCTTCCTGGTCCAGGAACCGCCGCCCAAAACGGGCACCCAGGTCAGCTCCCTCTCGCGGCAGTGGCTGATTTTGGCCGAGGCCTTTCAGGATCGGCTGCTGCGCAGCCGGGGCGGCGACTACACCGCGGCCCTGGAGCTTTTGCGCGGCGAGATGCATCTCGAGAGCGTGTGCGTGTTCGAGATGCCGGTGCGCGGCAACCCGGCCGTTCTTTCCTCGGCTGGTCGGGTGGGCGGCGACGCCGCCGTGCAGCTGCGCCGGCTGCTCAGCGGCTACCACGAGCGTTCGCCCGGGCGCGAGATTCACTTCGACACCTCGAGCGACGCCGCCGAGGGCCGAACGCTGACGGCGGCCGCGGTGGCGCCGGCGGTGGGGGAGCCGCTGGTTCTCGCGCTGTGGGGCCGCTTCCCCGGCAGGCTCGACAGCGAGCTCTTCCTGCGCCTTCTGGTGCGCAGCCTGGAGGCGCGCCAGCCGGCGCCGACCGCGCCCGAAACCGAGCCTCGAGCGGGCGCCAGCGGCGAGCTGCCGAATCTGATTCTGCCTCTCGACTACGTGCGCGGCCGCTCGGAGAGCATGCAGCGCATCTACGAGCTGATGCAGACCCTGGCCCAGGGCGATCTGCCGGTTCTGGTGATCGGCGAGACGGGCGTGGGCAAGGAGTATCTCGCGCAGATCCTGCACAACAGCTCGCCTCGAAGGCGCGGGCCGTTTATCGCCATCAACTGCGCGGCCATCCCCTCAGAGCTCCTGGAGGCCGAGCTTTTCGGCATCGGCGACGGCGTAGCCACGGGGGTCACGGCGCGCAAAGGGCGCTTTTTGCTGGCCGACGGCGGCACGC
>JBCCLG010000560.1:0-4298 GCA_039027015.1 Acidobacteriota bacterium
CGCCTGCGACACCTGCACCGACACCGATAACGATGGAGCGGGCGATCCGGGATTTACCAACAACACCTGCGCCACCGACAACTGCCCCGACGACTCCAACGACGATCAGGCTGACGCGGACTTAGACGGCGCGGGAGACGCCTGCGATTCCTGCACCGACACCGAAAACGACGGAGCGGGCGACCCGGGATTTACCAACAACACCTGCGCCACCGACAACTGCCCGGCCCTCAGCAACGCCGATCAGGCAGACGCGGACCTCGACGGCGCGGGCGACGCCTGCGATTCCTGCACCGACACCGACAACGACGGAGCGGGCGACCCGGGATTTCCCAACAGCGCCTGCGCCACCGACAACTGCCCCAACGACTTCAACGTCGATCAGCTCGACAGCGACCTCGACGGCCTGGGGGACGCGTGCGACGCGTGCTCGGGAGACAACGCCACCGGCGACGGCGACAGCGACGGGGTCTGCGCCGACCGAGACTGTGACGATGGCGATCCCGGGGCGCAGGTGGTGGACGGCTGCGGCGTGTGCGGCGGCTCGAATCTCTGCGCCCTCTTCACCGACGATTTCGAAACCGGTGACGTCACGGCATGGGGCGTGTCCCAGCCGTAGCTGGGCCTCGTCGAGCCCGGCGGGTTCTCGGCGGCGGGCGGCTTCTTGACAATAACTACCGCAGTAGTACTATTGCGGTAGTTATTGTTGATTCACAAGGAGCAGCTATGGAATCTCAACACCAGCTAGGCGACCTGCAGCACGCGATCATGCGCGTGCTGTGGGAGCTTGGAGAGGCTTCGGTGGCCGAAGTGCACGAGGCTCTTCTCGAGTCGAGAGGGCTGGCGCCCACCACCATCGCGACCATGCTGACCAAGCTGGTCAAAAAGGAGGTCGTCACCTTTCGCAAAGAGGGCCGCCGCTTCATCTACGTCCCGGCCGTGGACCGCCGGCAGGTGCGCCTGTCGATGGTCGGCGAGCTGGCCCATCGCCTTTTCGACGGCCGCGCTGGAGACATGGTGAGTCACCTCCTTTCCGAGCACGCGATCGACGCCGACGAGCTCGACCGCATCAAAGCGATGATCGAGAAAATGGAGGAGTCCCCGTGACCTCAACGAGCTTCCTGCCAGAGGGCACCCTCCTCGGTCTAGGTCTCGGCCTGGCAGCCTGGATTTTGACCTACCTCCTCCACAGCACCGTGCTCTTCGCGGGTGCCAGCCTGGTTGCCAAGGGCCTTGCGAGGCCGGCGGATGAAGAGCTTTTGTGGCGGGCCGTCCTGCTGGCGGGCCTGCTCACGACGACCGTCCATCAGCTCGCTCAGCCCCCCCTCGGGGAGCCGCCCTCCCCGATCACCGCCCTCGCGGCGGCGGCGCCCCCTGAGACCCTGAACCCCGAGACGACGGCGTCAGGGGCTAGGACACCCGAGGCGCAGGCGCCCGCTCCCCTGACCCTGCCGGCGGAGACCTTCCAGGCGGCTGGGCAAACCCTTCCGGGGCGGGCCGCGGCGGCTTTTCTTGCCCTCGCGGCGCTCTTTTTCTGGACGCGGCCGACCATCGCCTGGTGGCGCTTCAAAAAACGCTGGGCCACCCGGCGCGTCCTCGGTGACGAGGCTCCGAGACAGATTCTCGACGACCTGCTGATGCGAGCCCAAAGCTCCCGGCAGATCGAACTGGCGGTGAGCCCGGGAACCTTCGCGCCCTTCGCTTTCGGCGCCGGGAAACCCACGATCTGCCTGCCCGAGAGGGCCATGAGCCTCTCCCGCCGCGAGATGACGGGTCTTCTCGCCCACGAGCTCGCGCACCTGGAGCGCCGGGATCCGGCCTGGCGATTCTCGACCGCATGGCTCGAGGATCTGCTCTTCTTTCAGCCCCTTCATCGGCTCACGGGGCGGCGACTCGGGCAGCTCGCGGAGCTTCTCGCCGATGATTGGGCGAGCCGGGTTTCAAGCCCTCGAGCCGTCGCGAGCTCCCTTGCCGCCGTCGCGACCTGGCTCCCTACCGCCACGAGAGTGCCTTGCGCCGCAGCCACGCCCATGGCAGCGGACGGCTCGAGCTTGACCCACCGGGTGAGTCGGCTGGCGACCGGCCGCGCCACCTCGGGATTGAGCCGCTCGCGGCGGGCTCTGGTGATCTCCCTCACGGCTCTCTCTCTTCCCCTGGCCGCCCTGCCCGGGGTGAGCGCCGAAGATAGGCGCCCGGGGCCGCCCGCTGCGGCTCACGGGGAGGGTTCCTCGGACGCGGCGTCTCCGAGCGGCGCCCAATGCGACTCCCGGCCCACCCTCCTGAGGTTCTCGCCCTTGAGGTTCACCGACTACTCCGATGCCTTTCCGCGGGTCGCCTGGATGGGTCCCGCCAAGGCCTCTGCGAGGGCGATTCTCAAGATAGACGCCTTCGGTCTGGTGCAGGACCTCCAATTCATCCACTACGACATGGACTTTGAGACGGGCTACGACCTGGAGTTCGCCATGCGCTCGGCGGTCTTCGAGCCGTGCCTGCGGGACGGGGAGCCCGTCGAATTCGAGCGGACCCTGGGATTTTTCTTCGAGAGAAGCGGCAAGAACCTCGGCGTCAAGGTCGAAGGATTTAGCGACGCCGACTTCGAGAGCCTCAAGCGTCCGTGACCCGCGCCTTGCCCGGCGGGCGCCCTTAAGCCAGGATCAGCAGATATGAAAGACACAGCGATACGGAACCTCCTTTTCGAGGCGCTGCCCGCCCTGACCCTCGCCGGAAACGACGGCCCCGAGACCGAAGAGCGCGTGGACGTCCTGGTAGAGAAAGGCCCGCTGCGCATCGAGCGGATCGTCTCCACCGGCCAGGCGTCGCCGCCCGGCTTCTGGTACGACCAGGACGAGCACGAGTGGGTCCTCCTGCTCTCCGGCCACGCCGGTCTGCGCTTCGAGGACGAGGAGGAGGTCCGCCGGCTCGCGCCCGGTGACCATGTCGACATCCCCGCGCACGCGCGCCACAGGGTCGAGTGGACCGCCGACAACGAGCCCACCATCTGGCTCGCGGTGTTCTACGGGGGCTGATTCTCCTGCTGCGGCTGGCTGCTGGACCACGCGGCCAGGCCCCCAGACTCGAAGTTGTCCTGGAACAGGCCGGTCACCCGCAGCCTTTGACCGATGCTGCGGGTGCCGCTGCCGTCGCCCGTCCAGGAGTGCCAAACGGCCATCACCTGGCCACCGCTGCCGGCGGCAACGGCCGGAAAGACCTGCCGATTGGAGGTGCTGGTGTTGATGCGAAACTCATCGCCGGCAAGGGTGCCGTCAGCGAGGAGGCGGCGTCCCCAAATTTCGTCGAAGCTGCCTCCCGAGGGGGCTTCGCCCTCCCAAATCACCAGGTAACCGCCGAGGCGATCGGCGGCCACGCTCAATTTTTCCTGGTCGCCGGCGGCAATTTCCCCGTGACGCTCGAGGCTCGAGATTCGTAGGCCCCTGCAAGATCACAAGACAAACCGGCATCCAAGCCGCTGAAAGGAGACTCCCATGTACCGACGTATCTTTATCGCTCTGATCCTGGCGATCTGCTGCACCGGCGCCGCCTCGGCCGAAACCCAGAGCTCGGCGAGCTTCGAGCTTCAGCATATGGAGAGTCGCGACGCTATGACCGTTCTTCGGTCCATGCTGGGGCTCAAGGGCATTGAGACGGTCGGCGAGCAGAAGCTCAACGTCACGGCGTCGAAGGAAGACCTCAAGGCGGTTCGCGGGATTCTCGACCTCGTGGACGTGAGCGCCGACCAGAAGCCCGCCATGGAGACCCTCGAAGTCGCGAGAGAAGAGGGCGTCATCGGCAGATTCATGCTCCAGTACCCGATCGCCCGAGAGGTCATGGGCGCCGTGCGCCAGCAGGTTCAGCCGAAGCACATCGCGGCCGTGCAGGATCCTGGCCTCATCATCCTGAGGGGCTCGTCCGAGACCATCGCGGCGGCAAAGAAGGTCATCGATTCGATGCAGAAGGCCAAGAGCCAGGGCACGGGCGACTGACGACCTGCGGACGAGAACTCGCTTTCGCGCTCTCGTCTCCGCATCAAAGCCCGCGGTCTGAAAACCCAAAACCGCCGGCCCTTGTTCTAGAGCAGCTTCCGCGCCAGCGCTCGCGGACCTCCGGCCGCCGCCGCCGCGGCTGACTCCGCCTGCGCTCAACGCCAGCGCTTCGCGTGACACACGCGAAGCGACCTTTGCGTTTCCAGGGAAAGAGCGTCTCGCCAGCCATCGCGCAAGCCGGCGCCAACAAGAGGCGCTCGGCACCTTTCGAGTTGGCCCATTACAATGAGGCCCTCGCGACACGATGGGCCCGACAAG
>JBCCLG010000561.1:0-4296 GCA_039027015.1 Acidobacteriota bacterium
CGCCGCCACGAACGACACGGGGAGGCCTGGCGGCGCGAGGAATCGCCATCCGAGAATCAGCGCGGCGAGGAGGACCGCCGCCGCCAGCGCGGCCCGCGCGAGGGGCGGCGGATTCTTCGCGCGCTCCGGCTCGGGGGCCGGCTCGGACTCCGGCGCGCCTTCGTCCTCCCGGGTCTCGGGGTCGGGGCCCCGAACTGGCGGCGCGTGGCTCTCCAGAGTCTCGATCTCCGCCAGCCGCCGCGCGCCCTCAAATCCCCCGGCATCAAATCCCCCGGCGTCGGTGCTGCGGTGGGCTTCGAGGTCCAGCTTCCCGGCGCTGGGGGCTGCGGGACCCGAGCCCCCGGCCTCGAGCCTGGCCGCCTGGGCTTCGTCGCCGCCGGCTTCGCGGGCGAAGGGCGCCAGGATCCGCTCCACGGGTCCGGCGTCCCTCGGTCTGTTGACGGGGTCCTTCTCGAGCAGGTGCTCCACCAGCTCGAGCACCTCAGGCGGCACCCCCTCCACCCGCTCGCCGAGGGGCATGGGATCGGAGACGACGATCTGGGTGAGCAGCGCGTAGGAGCTCTTGCCCTGAAACGGCGACTGCCCTGAAAGAGCCTCGTAGAGCAGCACCCCGAAAGCGAAGAGGTCGGCGCGGGCGTCGAGCTCATGGCCGTGGATGTGCTCGGGCGCCATGGCGCGATAGGTGCCGATCAGCATCCCGGGGTTGGTGAGGCGCTCGGCGTGCTCGGCGTCCCCGTCGGTCCGCCCGGCGACTCTCGGCGGCGTCATCAGGGCGAGGCCGAAATCGAGGATGCGGGCGCGGCCGTCCGCCGTCACCATCACGTTCTCCAGCTTGAGATCGCGATGCACGATGCCCTTGCGGTGCGCTTCCGCCAGCCCGCTGGCGATCTGATGGGCGAGGTGGAGCACGCGAGCGACGGTGGGGCCCCGGCGGCAGAGGTCCGCCAGGCTCTCGCCCTCGATCCACTCCATGACGATCCAATCGTCGTCGGGGGATTCGACGAAGTCGAAGATCGGCACGATCGCCGGGTGACTGAGCTGCGCGACCACCTTGGCCTCGCGCCGGAAGCGGCGCCGCATCGAGCCGTCGTCCCGGGAGTCGGCGCGCACCCGCTTGAGCGCCACCGTGCGCTCGAGCCGAGTGTCGTGCGCCCGATACACCGCGCCCATGCCGCCGGCGCCTACCCGCTCCTCGAGGCGGTAGGGGCCCACCAGCCGCGGCAGCTCCTCGGAGGGGCTGCCCTCGCCGGCCGCCGCCACACGCTCGCCCAACCCCTGCTCGCGCTCGCCCATGGGCGCAGTTTAGCGCGAGGCCCGAGGCGCACGCGGCGCCCTCCGAGGAGAGCGCGAGAG
This sequence comes from Acidobacteriota bacterium, assembly GCA_039027015.1. Lineage (GTDB taxonomy): Bacteria > Acidobacteriota > Thermoanaerobaculia > Multivoradales > J023 > JAUIJL01. The sequence continues at coordinate 1,354 of JBCCLG010000561.1, forward strand.
GCCGTCTCGAGGGCCGGCGCGCGCGGCAACGTCTCCTCGAGAGGACGCGGCGACCGTCCTGCGCGGCCGGCGCCCTGGCGCCCAGCCCGCGACCTCAGGAGGCGGCGGGGGCTTCTTCGGCGCGGCCGGGAGCGGGAAGTTAACGCCCGATCGAGGGATTTCCGGGCCGCGCGAGGGCGGCGGCGGCGGCGCCGAAAGCCCATGGCACGCCCGTTGCTCCAGAGGGTCTCAGTCCCAGGGCTCACGGCGCCGGGCACCCCACGAAGTTCTGCGAGAGGCCCGGCGCTCGCCCATCCCCTGCACGAGGAGATACGCCATGACCCAGATCACTCCCAGCAAGTCCATCCCGCGGAAAAACGCCGATGACGAGATCCGGTCGCCCTACGTCGGGCCGCTGGCTTTCGCGCTGCTCCTTCTGATTTTGATTCTGGCGACTCCGGCCGAGGGCGCCAAGCCTTCGATGGGCTTCTTGACCTCCCTCGAGGAGCCCGCCGGTGGCGGGCTCGAGGTCTTGGCGCGCGACGGGCGCGTCTTGAGGGGCTCGATCCACAGCTCCATGACGGTTCGAGGCAGCATGACCCGCCTGACCCTCAAGCTGGAGGACGGTAGCCGAGTCAGGCTCAAGGCTCGGGAGATCGACCGGGTGGTCATGCCGCTCGACGATTTCTGGCGCGGGGTCCTTCTCAAGGAGACGACCACCACCTTCGAGGAGATCTGGAAGGGCGACTTCGAGCGCATCTACGAGGTCGACGAGCTGATTTTTGACTCGGTGAGAAATCCGGGCTCCAGCCGTTTCGGCCTGCGGCAGCTGGTCAACCCGGGCTTCGACGCCCGGCTGCGGGTCTACGACCTGGCGGCGAAGAAAGAGCGCGAGGGCCAGCTCTTGGTGGTGGCCAGCAAGTCGGTTTTCGGCGACATGCCCAAGGCCTTTCTGGTGGTGAAAGACGGCGGTGAGGCGGTCAGGGTCCGCCAGCGCTCCTACCGCGCCGAGCAGTTCGAGCAGCTCTACGGCGACTGTCCCGCGATGCTCGAGCGCTTTGAGGGCAAGGCTCGCAAATTCAAGCACTTCGCCGAGCACGTCTTCGTCTACGACCGGACCTGCCCGGGCCACCTCTCGCCTCCCTCCTGAGGGCGTGGCGTCGTAAGATCGGCCGCCGGCGCCGGCTGCCGGCCTCCCCCGTGGAGGCGCCCTCGAGACTCCGCCGGCGACCGGAGTCGAGATACCGATCGAGCGACGACCCTGGGAGCGAGACCATGGACAAGATTTGGAACGTGTACTTATCCGGCGAGATCCACACCGACTGGCGCGAGCGCATCGAAAAAGGCGCCGAGGAGGCGGATCTGCCGGTGGAGTTCACCGCCCCGGTGACGGACCACGCGGCCAGCGATCGCTGCGGCGCTCAGATTCTGGGCGAGGAAGATCAGCTCTTCTGGCGCGATCACAAGGGCGCCAAGCTGAACGCCATCAGGACCCGCACGCTGATCTGCGACGCGGATCTGGTGGTCGTTCGCTTCGGCGAGAAGTACCGGCAGTGGAACGCGGCCTTCGACGCCGGCTTCGCGTCGGCTCTAGGCACTCCGCTGGTGGTGCTGCACCCCGAGGAGTTCACCCATGCCCTCAAGGAGGTCGACGGCGCGGCGCTGGCCGTGGCCCGGGAGCCCGAGCAGGTGGTGGAGATCCTGCGCTACGTGATCGACGGCCGGCTGGCCTGAGCGGGCCCGCAGGACCCGGTCAGGCCGGCGCCTGGCCGCCCGGCGGCGACGGACCGACTAGTCGACGAAGGCGAGGCTCGGCCCGCCGTCGTCGGTGCGGCCCCTGGCGACGCGCGGGGCGCTCCAGGTCGTGCCGTCGACGGACGTCGAGACGCGATTTTCGTTCGAGTCCAGGTCCTTGAACATCAGCACCAGCTGATTGCCGTCGCTCACCAGAGAGGGCCGGACATCGGTCTGCTCCCTAGCGATCGACCGCCTGAATCCCCACCCGCCGCCGGGAGACCGGGAGGTCACCCGAAGAGCGTTGGTGTCGACAAAGGTACTGCCCGCGACGATGTCTTCCGAGAGGGCCAGGTAGAGGTCTCCGTTGTGAACCGCCAGGCCGACGCCGTCGGAGGCCGGGGCGAGGAGGGAGCTCTCAGATCTCCACGTTTGGCCGTTGGCCGTCGAGCGGCCGCGCACGAAGGTCCCGTTGGAGTAGTACACGAAGAGCCGATTCTCGAAAACCACCGCCGAGGGGGCGCCCGTGGTGCCCTGGCTGCTGCTCGCGATCTTCACGTGATCGAGGGGAGACCAGGTGAAGCCGTCGGCGCTGGAGCTGACCCACAGGGCGTTGTCCGACTCGCCTTTGTTGAAGACGTAGATTCGGTTGTTGTAGACGGCGGCTCCCACGCCCTCATCGGTTTCCGCGTTGTTGCCGAGCGTCCTATTGCCCGACCAGAAGACCCCGTCTTCGCTCCACGAGACGTAGATCTCATCGTTCTGCCTGCCGCGGTAAAAGACGAAAATTCGGTCGTTGAATCTCACGGCGGCCGGGCTGCGGCTGCTCTGCGCGCCGTTGCCGAGGACCCTGTTACCGAACCAGGTGGTGCCGTTGAAGGAATAGGCCCGGTAGACGTTCTCGGTGTTCTCACCGCGATAGAAGGCCTGCAGCGGCGCGTTGAAGCAGCTGGTGCAGTCGGAGCAGGTGGCGCAGGTCTCGTTGCCGTTGCACACGCCGTCGCCGCAGAACGGGCAGGGGCCGCAGTCGGAGGTGCAGGTGGCGCAGGTCTCGCTGCCGTTGCACACGCCGTCACCGCACACCGCGCAATCCGCCGCGCACAGCTCTCCGGGGCTGCAGATGCCGTCGCCGCAGCAGGGGAGGGGGCTACCCTGAAGGCACAGCCCGCCGCCGCCCAATCCCCCGCCGCCCAATCCCCCGCCGCCCATACCGCCGCCGCCGGTGCCGCC
>JBCCLG010000562.1:0-4293 GCA_039027015.1 Acidobacteriota bacterium
CGCCGAGAGGGTCATGGTGTCGCTGTGGAGGCCCAGGGTGGCCTGGGAGAAGTAGGTTTGCGCGGTGTCGAGGCGCTCCACGGTCTCCACCGGTCCGGCGAAGGCGAAGGCCTCGATGGGCGTCTCGAGCTGGAGGCGCCCGGTGGTGCTTAAAACGCTCGCCGAGACGCGCTGACGGAGCGTCTGGTGGCGAAACCGATCGAGCGGATCGCGGCGACGGAGCACCGGATCGGCGGAGGTGTCCTGGCCCGCTCGCAGGCGCACCAGGGCCTCGCCGCGGGCGTTGGTGACCGTGACCTGCTCGGGCCCGGCGCTCGAACCTGAGCCGAGGCTGCCGCCTCCGCTCTCGAGCCGGAAGGTGACCCGGGCGTTCTCGACGGGGCGGCCGATCTCATCGCGCACCACTACGCCCACTGGATCCGGGTAGAAGCGGTCGACGGTGCCGAGCTGGCCGTCGAGATCGGGCAGCACCTCGATCGACGCGCCGGCCAGCGGGTCGGGGTTGGGCTCGCCGGCGAAGGGGTCCTCGAAGGCGCCGGCCAGCTCGGGGAAGGGCCAGTCCGCGGGATCGACGACGGTGGCGCCGCCGCGCAGCCCGCCGGCGAGAAAGTAGCCCTCGGCGCCGGTGGACCCGTCGCGCGAGGACCACACGGAGCCTCGCCAGTCGATGAGGTCGATCTCGGAGCGCGGAATCTCGATCTCCTGGCCGGCGCTCGCCTGCTCGGTAACGAGATCGAGGATGGGCTGAGGGTGAGCGAGCGTCGGCACCACGGCGTTGGCGTTGGCTGGGTCGATCCTGACGACCTCGATGCCGAGATCGCGGGCGAGGCCCAGGCCCTTGGCGGTCGAAATGGAGTCCACTCGCAGGAGCGCCTCGAGGGTCTCGCTCTCGAGCGCCGATCCTTCGAGCGCGGCGACCTGCCGCCACGCCTCGGCCCCTGCGCCAAGGGGATCGGTGATGCGCAGGGCGGCGTCGAGCTGCACGCCCTCGAAGCTCAGGTCGAACGGCACGCCCGCCAGCTCGGTGACGCCGACGGCGGTGAGCGCCAGGGTGAGCGAGGGCACGGGGCGCACCAGCGCCACGCCGAAGCCCGCGGCCAGCTCGTTCTCGGAGGCGTCCCACGACGCGGCGAAGCCCGCGGCCACCTGCGCCAGCAGGCGCGCGCCGAGGCTCTCGGTGTCGGCGGGGTCCTCGAGCGTGTCGGTGAGGGGTGCCGAGGTGGGGCCGCTGAGGTTGATGGCCAGGTAGGAGCCCGAAACCACCGCTTGGCTCACCTGCTCCTCGCCCCAGGCGCCCGCGATCTCGACGGTGAGCCCGTGGGCAGTGCCCAGCGGCAGAGTCTCGCCAATCGCCAGCTGGCGGCCGTCGCGCTTGACCTGGGGGCGCACGTCCACGAGATAGGCGGGCACCTCGCCGAGTCCGCCGAACGCTAGAACCAGGCGGTGGTCGTCGACGGTGGCGGGGAGGTAGGAGAGGGTCAGGCGTTGGCCGCTGATCTCGGAGATCGGCAGCTCGAAGCGCAGGATCTCGGCCGAGGACGGAGAAGGGGTCTCGCGGAGAACGAGGGTGGCGGTTGCGAGCCGTCTTTCGGGAAGCGCGGCGAACTCGCCCGTCACCGCGACGACCGGGAAGGTCAGCGTGGTCGGCAGCAGGCCGAGACGCTCTGGGACCTGCGCGCGCGTGGCGAGCTGATCGGACCAGGTCTCCCCGGGGCGCCCCGAGTTCAAGAGATAGGCATCGACCCTCTGGCGCAGCGTCTCGAGGGGTGAGGCCTCCTGGGCCGCGCTGAGATAGCCGGCGCGAAACTCGTCCGCGTCAAAGGCCATCTCCTCAAGAACGCCTGAGCCCGGCGCAGCCACGAAGGGAATCGACGTCGGGTCGAGGGGGATCCAGGTCCAGCCGTCGCGGTCAACCACGGCGCCGCGGTAGTTGGTGTAGGGAATGCGCGCGGCGACCCAGGTGTGCGCGAGGTGCACCGCGGCCAGGCTGCCGCCTCGCACCACGGGCGTGAACGCGAGGCCCGACCGGGCGAGGTAGCTCGGCACGCCTTCGGCCGACTCGAGCCCCAAATCGCGCCGTAGATCCTCGATCTCCAGCTCGACCACGCCCTCGACGAAGCGGGCCGCGGCGCCGCTTCCTCGCAGCAGGGCGACGAGAAGCGAGGCCTGATCGACCGCGTTGCCGCGCCTCGCGAGGAGCGTTCCCTCCGCCCCCCGCAGGCTGCCCGCGTACCACTCGCGCTCGATCTCGTTGAGCACGAACTCGAAGATGCGGACGTAGTCGTATTCGAGGGCCGAAGCCTGGGCGAGGATCGCCTGGGAGAGGGGCGCGGTCGGCGATGGCGAGCGATCGGCGGGGAGATCGCCCGGATCGGAGCGATCGCGGTAGACGGGCGTGATCTCGGGCGAAGTGACGGGCGTGCGGCCAGCGAGGGCAAGAGATCGATACGGCAGAAGGCTTGAGCGCAGGATCGGCGGCGGGGCTTTGCGGACGATGGAGCTGGCGAGGGAATTCTCAAGACCAGCTTGCTTATTGGCTCCGCTCTCGAGCCGCTCGAGCGCTCGGGCATGCTTCGCGAGGTAGACGTCTTCACGCTCGAGGCCTAACGCGCGGATCTTCGCCTCGACCTCGGCGAATCGCTTCTGAGCCGCCTGGCGTTCTGTCGGGATGAGGGCCGGCGTCTGCCGCCGGTGCGCAGTCTGCGGCAGGGCCTCGGCCTCGGCCCACAGCTCGGCCGCGTCGCCGCCTCGCACCAGCTCGCGCACGGCCTGTTTCTCGACCGCGGCGCGCGTTCGGGTCAGCTCGCTGTCTGGCTCTTCCTGACCCCAAGCCGACGCGGTCCAGCCGCTTAGGCCCAGGACTAGAGCCAGTCCCAGTCCCGAGACTTGCCGGCGGCCCGTGGCCTGATGACAGCCTTCTTTTTTCCAGAGCATCTCAACGCGCCTCACGGCGTCTCCCCCTCGAGGCCGACCGCGCTCGACCATCGGTTGACAGTTCCATCTTCAAAGTTGTCTAGAAAGACCGCCTGTTCCGCCGGGCCCAGGAAGACCCGATCGAGAAAGACCTCAAGCGGCTCCTCTTCGATCGACTGCACCCGCACAGCGCACAGGGCCGAGAGGGCCGCAGGCGGCAGGTCGAGCGGCCGGATGAGATCGGTCCACAGGCCTTCGGTCGACCGCAGCACCAGGTTGAGAGTCAAGCCGCCTAAGCTTTCGCCAAGGCATGCAGGCTCTCCGTAGAACTCACACTCGGGGGTGACCGCGGCCTGTCGGTCCTCGTCGCCGTCGAGCCTCAAACGCATCTCGAACGAGTACTCGAGCGAGGGGAGGCGCAGGTCGGCGCATTGCGCCAGGCCGAAGCTCTCTTGGCTGCCGCTCAAGGCGAACTGCAGGCTGCCCGAATGCGGCGCGTCCTCGAAGTCCTCCGCGGACTGGCTGATCTGAGCGCTACCCTCGGGCTCGAGCGTCCAGCCGCTCGCCCCGCAGTCGAAATGACCGTTGGCCAGCTGGTTCATGCGGTCGACCCTGAAATAGAGCAGGTAGTCATCGCCGCCCACGCCGTCGCCGTCGCCGTCGAGCGCGTTGCCCGCGGCGTCTTCGAGATCGCCGCAGATGCGCAGCTGATAGGCCTCGTCGGCGAGGCGGCCGGAAACGGCCAGCTCGATGCGGCTCGGCGACAGCTCGGTGCCCACCAGCGCGATCGAGAGGTCGTCGCTGGTGCCGGGATCGACACTGCAGGATGTCTCGTCGAAGACTCGATTGGCGCCCGGTCTCTTGAGGCGTATGGGCAGATTCTCGGGGTCCGAGAGCGCCGCGGGCAGAGGCTCGCTGAACTCGATCTCCAGCCTGGTGACCGACTCCTGGAGCGTGCGGCACTCCGAGATCTCCTCGATCCCGAGATCGCCGCCACTCACCCTCACAACCGTCGGCGAGGTGGCGTCCAGGGAGATCTCGAAAGTCAGCCGCTCGCTCGACTCGTTGCCCGCGGCGTCGATCGCGTCTACCTCGAGCACGCGATCGCCCGCCGCGTCGACGGTATCGCCCGAAGTGAAGGGCTCGCCGTCGAGCGTGGCGCTCAGCTCGTCGGGATTGGCGTCGTCCACCGCGATCTCGATCGTGACCGGCTCGGCGTAGGTCTCGCCGTCCTGGACTCCCGTGATCAGGATCGCAGGCGGCGTGCGGTCGACGGTGATCGTATGGACGCGTTCGGCGGTGAGGCCCGCGCCGTCCTGCGCCCTCACGGCGACGGTGTGTGGGCCATCGGCGATGTCTCCCAGGTCGCCGAGGAAGGCG
>JBCCLG010000563.1:0-4290 GCA_039027015.1 Acidobacteriota bacterium
AGAGAAAGCCGCTGGTGCCCAGCTGATGCTGAGTGCCGTCGACCGTGGTGTCGTAGAGGATCATGGTGCCGCACAGCGTGCAGTAAACCCCCGCGACCTCGACGCCGCCCACCGTGTCGGTGAACATCTCGTGCCAGGCCAGAATACGCTTGGGGTAGGCGCGCACGTCGCCGTTGACCTCGAGGCCGAAGATGACGTTGTCGTCGTCCAGGTAGCTCGCCTCGCCGGCGTTCAGCATCTTCGGGTTGCGAAGCGGCGGAATGCCGTCCTGCTGCACGCCGCCCCAGCGCACCTCGTCGAGCCGTATCAGCGTCTCGCGACTGGTGGAGAAGTAGCCCGCGAAGCGGGGATCGAGCAGGTTGTAGAGCCTGGCCTTGAAGGTCGGATACTCGGGGTGCGGCTCCGGCGCTTCCTTCCACAGCCAGCGCCACCAGGTGTCGAGGTCGCGGCCGAGCCTCTTGCCGGTTTGCTTCTCGACGAAGCGGAAGAGGCGTTCTCGGCTGGCCGGGCGGGCCAGCCGCGCCAGCTCGAGGGCCATCGGGGTCATTCCCGGATGCCAGTTGGCCCGCATCTCGCGCTCGGCGGCGCGCTGGTCGTCGCGGTCGGTGGAGGAGAGATTGAAAAAGCGATCGAGGAAGTCGTAGGGCGCGGGATCGGGGAATTGAGATTCTTGGGGCGGGTCGGCGGCGCGTTCGCGCGGCTGGCCGAAGGCTGGCGCGGCCAGGAGCAGGAAGCCGAGCGTCGTCAGCACGGAGCGTCGGAGCAGGAGCTGTCTCTTCATGGTGGAGGTCCCGTGGTCTTGAGGGAGATGGAAGGCGGGAGGAGCGCGCTCAGCGGGCGCGGTTTCCCTAGCTACGGGAGCAGCCGCGCCCCCGGTTCTCGACCGGGCCTCAGCGCAGCTCGAGCAGATCCCAGAGATTGCCGTAGAGATCTTCGAATACGGCGACCGTGCCGTAGGGCGCCTCCTTGGGCTCACGCACGAAGCGAATTCCCCGCTCCTGCATCTCTTTATAGTCGCGCCAGAAGTCGTCGGTGTGCAGAAAAAGGAACACTCGCCCGCCGCTTTGGCGACCTATAAAGCTCTCCTGCTCGGGGTTCGAGGCCCGCGCCAGCAGCAGAGTCGCGCCGTCGGCGCCGGCCCCCGGCGGGCGCACCACCACCCACCGCTTATCCTGCTCCGGCTGGTAGGTGTCCTCCACCAGCTCGAAGTGGAGCTTTTGAGTGTAGAACTCGATCGCCTCGTCGTAGTCGCGTACGACGAGGGCCACGTGCACGATCGACTGCCGGCGGCTCATGGTCAAACTCCGATCAGATCTCGCCCAGGCGCCGCAGGCGCTCGAGGTGCGCCCGGATCTGGCGCCTGGCCACGGGATGAAGCAGGGAAGGAACTTCATGGTACACCTCCCGAACCATGGCCTCGGCGGAGGTCAAGCCGCGGCGATACGCCTCCAGCACCTTGGCCTCGCGCTCGAGGCGATGCCGGCGCGTGTTCTCGAGCAGCGCCACCGGCTCGAGAGTCGCCGCTCCGTGGGAGGGAAAAAGCACCCGCGGGCCGAGCTTGGCCACGCGCTCGAGCGACCTCAAATAGGCATCCATATCGCCCTCGGGCGGATCGATGATGATGGTCGAGAGGGTCGAGACCAGGTCGGAGGCCAGGAGAGTGCCTAGAGACTCGAGAAAGAACGAGAGATGGCCTCGAGTGTGGCCCGGGGTATGCAGCACCCGCACGGGGAGGGGAGGGTCGCCCTCGAGCTGCACCGTCTGGTTGCCCTCGAGGAAACCGTCGACGGCGATACCCAACTTCTCGAGCCGCGGGGCGGCATCTCGGTGGGCGAGAACCGGCACGCCGAGATGCTCTCGGGTCCGCTCGACGGCGCCCACGTGGTCGGGGTGGTGGTGGCTGAGCCAAATCGCCTCAAATCGATAGCCGCCAGCGCGCGCCGCGTCGAGGGCGCCCAGCAGACGCTCGGTTTCGTCCCGAAAGGTCGTCGCCGGATCGATCACCACCGCCTGCTCGCGGCCGAGAACGAAGCAGTTGGTGTGAGTCGCGGGCGGCAGGGTCGGGGTCCTCAAGGGCAGGAGCACCAGACCCGGCTGAAACTCCACTCTCCGCATCGGCCCCCAGTCGGCCTCGCGGGTGTCGCGAAGGCGCCCGAGCCCTTTTTCAGGGCCCTCTTCGGCGAGCACGCGGAGGATGTGAAGAATGGGGGGAGAGGCCATCACCCTGCCGGTCCGCCAGGCCTCGAGCGCGCGGCGCGGCTCGATCCACTCTGCGAGGTCATGCTCGCCGCCTTCGAGGGTCGGCTGACACACTTCGTCGGTCGGCCAATGCAGCAGAAAAAACCGGTTGTCAAAGCGCGTCGGCACGAATGCGGGCGTCAACCAGCGGCCGGCGAAGACCAGGCGGCTGGCGTCGACCTGAAGGCCCAGCTCTTCGAACAGCTCGGGGAAGGTCACCTCTTTCTCGAGCAGGCGTCTGCGCGCCGGCCCGAGCCTCTCGAGCGCGGGAGCCTCGGACTTCTTGCTCTTCTCGAGGGGCCACAGGCCCGTCTCCTCGAAGAGCTCGCGCAGGGCGCACGTCACGATGCCGTCCGCGGCGTCGGGCCCCAAGCGCTCGAGGGCCCTCTCATCGAGACCCGGGCTAGCGGCCGTTTGCCCGTCCGCGGTCAAGCCCTGCGCCTTTCCGTACACCGCGCGCTCGCCTTCGGTATCGCGCCTCGAGAGCCCTCCTCCCGGAAAGGCGTGCCAGCCCCCCATGAACGGCATGGTGGCCGCTCGCCTCGCCCAATAGACCTCCAGGCGGCCGTTCCTTTCTCGCCACGGCACCACCGAGGCCGAGGCGCGCACGCGATCGCCCGCGGTCTGTTCCCGCAGCAGCTGTTCGTAAAAGCCCGACGGTTCGCTCATCTCTGCTCCCCCGCGTTTGCCGTGTCGATTGCCGCTGCAACGCTAACCGAGTTCGGCCCGGGGCCCAAGGCGCGGCCTGACGGTATCCGCGGCGCCGGCAGGTTTCGGGTTAGCATGGGCTCTTAACCCCCGACGCCCCTCGCGATGCACCCGCCCGACCCTTCTTCCTTCAGCGCCCAGCGACACGCCACCAGGGCCCCGGTCGACCTGCCGGTCCGGCTGCGGGCCGACGGCGAGGAAACCCTGCTCGAAGGACGCTGCAACAACGTGTCGATCGGCGGGATGTTCGTTGAGACCGACGCGTTCTGCGAGGCCGGGCAGCAGATGCAGTTCGAGCTGCAGATCAACGAGGAGCAGTCCATCGAGGGGCGGGCCGAGGTCATTTGGCGTCAGCAGGGCGACCTTCGCCGCAGGCCCGGCGTGGGCTTTCGCTTTCGCTACTTAGAGCAGCGCGATCGGCAGGCGATCTTCAAGCTGGTCAGCCGCCACATCAAGGACCGCCTGGCGGCGCGGCAGCCGAGGGCTGACGACGCGGTGGATCCGCGCGCTGCGGGGGAGCCCTCTCCGATGCTCTCGGCGCCCGAGGTGGTGAGCCTGGCCGCCGAGGACGCCGCGCCTCCCAGATCATTGGGCCCCGACGCCGCGACGCCGGAAGGCCCGCCGACGCCGCCCGCCTTCGACGTGCCGCCCGCCGCCGTGCCGCCCGTCACCGTCCCTCTGTCGCCCGACGAGCTGGCGGCAGCCTTCCGGCCGCCAGCGGCCGCCTCCGCGGAAGCCGCCGCACCCTCCGGGGCCGAGAGCTCGCCCGGCTTTAGGGTGTTCGACGACCCCGAGCCCGCCGCTGCGGTCGTGCCGAGCCGGCTGGAGGATTTTGCGCCCAACGTTTCCGAAGCGTCCGGGGTCGATCTCATGCCCTTGGCGTCCGCCGCGCAGGCGCGCAGCCCCGCGGAGCCCGCGCTCGCAGGCGAGGCGCCCGCGGTCCCGAACGCGGGTCCCACCCTGCTCGACGAAGGCGAGCCGGAGCGTCCGTTCGGCGCTGAGGAAGGGCCGCTGGACTCTGTGGAGGGCCCGCCCGCGGTCGCCCGCGAACCGCAGCCCGCCGCGCCCCAACCGCAGGCGCGCTCGGGCGTCCTGGAGCTGCCCGATGATTTCGAGCTCCGGGGCGCCGGGGCGCCGACCTTTGATCCGGTGCACCCGGCGGTTCCGGCACGCACCGACGACCCGCTGCCGGGGCGGGGAGACCCCTTCAGCGGAGGCAGGCCGAGTCCCCGCCGCGACTGGCCGCTCCCCGTCATCCTCGGTCTCGTTCTGCTCCTGGTCGGAGCCCTGGCCTATCTCTTTGGCGGCCACCTCTTCGACCTCGAGAGCGGGGCAGCGCGGATC
>JBCCLG010000564.1:0-4279 GCA_039027015.1 Acidobacteriota bacterium
CGCGTGGCGCGGCGCGATGTGGATGCTCGGCGAGCACCCGATCCTGGGTGTAGGGCAGGGGGCCTTCCGCGCCGAATACGGCCAGGCGCGCGTCGCCCTCACCGAGCAGGGGGTCCGCTTCTTTCGCGAGCAGCGGCAGGTCTTCTTTACTAACGCCCACAGCGACCTTCTCGATTCGGCGGCCGAATGGGGACTCTCGGGCCTGCTCGCCTTGACCTGGGCGGCGGGGATCGCGGCGCGCAACCTGAGGCGCCGCTGGCGGAGGCCGGAGGCTGAGGGAGAGGGCCCTCCGGAGCCGGATCCGGCCGTGGACTTCGAGATCGCGGCCATAGCGTCCCTGGGCGTTTTATGCCTGACCTACTTTCCTCTCCACCTCGGGCTGCTCGCCTATCCCTGGCTGCTCTTTCTCGGCGGCCTGCTGAGCGGCCCGGCCCCCGAGCGCCCGGCGGCGTCCGAGGCGCAGGCGGGGAGGCGCTCTTCTCGCGGGCGGCCCTGGGCCGTGATGGCGGCGCTGATTCTTCTGCTCGCAGGGGCGAGCGCGCTGCGTTTTGAGAAGGCCAGGCAGCTGATCGGCGCCAACCGGCTGCTGGCGGCCTCCGAGGCGACGATCTTCCAGGCGGCCTCGAGGGTCGAGGGCTCCCTGCCGCCCGCTCTTCTGCGCCGCAACCTCGAGTGGCTGCGCCAGGCCTCGCAGCTCGACCCCGCCGAGGTCGGCGTGCCCCTCGCCGAGGGCGGCCAGTACTGTCTGATGCAGCGCTATCAGGCCGCCGAGCGGGCCTATCGCCGAGCGCTCAAGCTCGAGATGCGCGGCGAGATCTACGCCAATATCGCGCGCTGTCGTCTGGCGTCCGGAGATCGCGAGGCGGCGCTTGAGGCGATCGATCAGGCGGTTCTTCTGGACCACACGCAGCGCAGGACGTTCAAGGATATTTTGACGATCGAAAACCAGCGGCGCCGCAAGGAATCCGCCGCGGGCATGTGAGGAGTGAGTTCATGAGCGAAGCGTCCCTCAACGGCGAGAGCGCGGCCGGCGGCGAAGCGCTGCCCGCCCGGGTGGAGCAGTGGATCGAGCGCCTGGGCGAGCATCGCGGGCTGGTCGGCATCCTGGGCCTCGGCTACGTCGGCCTGCCCCTGGGCCTGGCCTTCGCCGAGGCGGGGTTTCAGGTTCTGGGCTTCGACGTCGATCCGGAGAAGGTCGAGACGCTGCAGCGCGGGGAGTGCTACATCGAGCATCTCGAGGCGTCGCGGATCGCCTCCGCCCGGCGGGACGACCGCTTGACCGCGACCTCCGACTTCGACCGCCTCGGCGAGCCCGACGCGCTCCTGATCTGCGTGCCGACTCCCCTCGACCGCTTTCGCCAGCCGAACCTCGACTACGTGGAGTCGACCGCCCGGGAGATCAGCCGGCGCCTGAGGCCCGGGCAGCTGGTGGTGCTGGAGTCGACCACCTATCCGGGAACCACCGACGATCTGCTGCGCCGGACTCTCGACGCCTCGGGCCTCGAGTGCGGCTCGGACTACTACCTGGCGTTCTCGCCGGAGCGCGAAGACCCGGGCAACCTCGAGTTTGGAACCACCGGCATTCCCAAGGTGATCGGCGGTCTCGGCCAGGCGGCAACGCGCATGGCGGAGGTGCTCTACCGCGACGTCTTCACCGGCACGGTGACCGTTTCCTCGACCCGAGCGGCCGAGGCGACCAAGCTGACCGAGAATATCTTCCGCGCCGTCAATATCGCCCTGGTCAACGAGCTGAAGGTGGTCTACGACGCCATGGGTATCGACGTGTGGGAGGTTCTCGACGCCGCTGCTACCAAACCCTTCGGCTTCATGCGCTTCACGCCCGGCCCGGGCTGGGGCGGCCACTGCATTCCGGTGGATCCGTTCTACCTCAGCTGGAAGGCGCGCGAGTTCGGCCAAACGGCGCGCTTCGTGGAGCTGGCGGGGGAGGTCAATATCGAGATGCCGCGCTACGTGGTCGGCAAGCTCCAGAACGAGCTCAATAAGCGCACCCTGCCCATGCGCGGCAGCCGGGTGCTGCTCCTCGGCCTGGCCTATAAGCCCGACATCGCCGATCCCCGCGAGAGCCCGGCTTTTGAGATCCTCGAGCTGCTGCACGAGGCCGGGGCCGAGACGGCCTACCACGATCCCTACATTCCCAAAGCGCCGTCCATGCGCACGTGGCCCGAGCTGCCGCCCCTCGAATCGGTGCCCTTAGACGCCGAGACCCTCAAGGCCCAGGACGCCGTGCTGGTGGTGACCAACCACCGCAGCGTGGACTATGGCCTGGTGCTCGAGCACGCCCCGCTCATCTTGGACACCCGCGGCGTTTACCGCGGCGGCAGCGCGCTCGAGGCCAAGAAAGTGGTCAAAGCATAGAAAGTCACCGAGGCATAGAGAGTCCTCGAGGCGTCGCGGGCGAACGCGCGGACAGAGCCGATTGGAACAGTTTCGCAAGCCGCATCGCAAAAGCTTACGGATAGGCTGCGCAAAAGGCTGCTGAAGGGCAGATTCCGGCGGAATTCTTCAACTTTTTCTGACCCGCGCGCCCGGCTGGACCGCGCTCTCGACCTGCTAAGCTGCGTTTGTTCAGAAACCTTGGAAGGAATCGACTGACGTCGCGGCGCGACGTGCGCCGCCGGCCCCTGGCCTCCTGAGGTCGAGCCTCTACCGCAGACTTTTTCTCACGACATGCATCTAGGCACGAATCAAAGAGCGGGTCTCCTCCTGCTGCTCGACGCCGGCTTCGCGAGCCTCGCGCTGTGGGTGGCGTACCTGCTCCGCTTCGATGACCCCGCGCCCCATCTCGAGGCCTATCCGAAGGTCCTGGTCGCCCTGCTCGTCGCCCGCACGGGCGCCAACATCTACTTCAGGATCCACCGCTGGTCGTTCAAATTTTCGAGTCTGCGCGACGGCGCGCGCATCGGCCTGGCGAGCGTCGCCGGCACGGTGGGCTTCGTGATGCTCGGCTATTTCGGGCTGCGCTCGGCGGGCATCGACGTCGCGCCGCGCGGCGTGGTGGTCCTCGAGATGCTGCTCAGCACCGCGCTGATGGCGGGCGTGCGCTTCATGCCGAGGCTGATGTGGATGTATCGGGCCGACCTGTGGGGTCGCCGCAAGGGATCGCGGACCCTGATCGTGGGCGCCGGCGCGGTGGGGGAGACGCTGCTGCGCAGCCTCCAAAGCAAGGAGGACCCGGACTATCACGTGGTCGGGTTCGTGGACGACGACCGCGGTAAATGGGGCCATATCGTGGGCGGCAAGCCGATCCTCGGCGCCGTCGGCGAGCTGCCCAGCGCGGTCAAGGCGCTGAAGGTCGAGTCGGTGATCATCGCGATTCCTGGCCTCTCCGCCGAGCGGCTGCGCGAAATCTTGTCGATGGCCTTCGCCCAGAATCTGCGTTTTCGCATCCTGCCGATCGGCTACGGAAGCCTGCGCGACCGCGACGTGGCCGAAGCGCTGCGCGAGGTCTCGACGCAGGATCTTCTGGCCCGCGCCCAGCTGGATCTCTCCGGCGAAGGGCCCGGCCCCGACGCCCAGAAGCTGCAGATGGTGGTGGGAGCCGCGGGCTCGATCGGAAGCGAGGTCTGCGGCCAGCTCCTGAGTCTCGGGAGCCGTCGTCTGGTGATGTTCGACACCGACGAAAACGGCCTCTACGTGCTGAAGCGACGCCTCGAGAAGGCTTTCCCCAAGGCGCAGATCCTCGCCGAGGTCGGGGACATCCGAGAGCCGCGCCGTCTGCAGCAGCTTTTCGCCAGCCACCGGCCGAGCGACGTCTTCCACGCGGCGGCGCGCAAGCACGTGCCGCTGATGGAGGCGGCGCCCAGCGAGGCGGTCAAGACCAACGTTTTGGGAACGCAGAACCTCGCCCAGGTCTCGAGCGAGTTCGGCGTGGCGCGCTTCATCTTCATGTCGACCGACAAAGCCGTGCAGCCGACCAGCGTGATGGGGGCCAGCAAGCGCCTCGGCGAGCTGCTGCTGCACCGCATGGCGGAAACGTCGTCGACCCGCTTTTCGGTGGTTCGCTTCGGCAACGTCCTCGACTCGGCGGGCTCGGTGGTGCCGCTCTTTCGCGAGCAGATCGCCCAGGGCGGACCGGTGACGGTCACCCATCCGGACGTGCAGCGCTTTTTCATGACCATCGCCGAAGCCGTGGGCCTGGTGCTCCGGGCGGCCTACGGCGGCTACGGGCGGCTCTGTGTGCTCGAGATGGGCGAGCCGATCCGGATCGTCGATCTGGCCCGCCAGATGATCACCCTCGCGGGTCTGGTGCCCGACTCCG
>JBCCLG010000565.1:0-4273 GCA_039027015.1 Acidobacteriota bacterium
GCCCGGGCCATCGAGGCGGCGATCCGTCGCCTGCCGTCCATCGCCCACTCCCGCGCCCGCGCTCGCCTGACGCAGCGCACGGCCCCGCCGCCGACCCTCGAAATCGGGATCGAAGGCGCTCGATTCACGCTCAGCGCCGACGGTGGCCAGCGCGTCGAGCTCGAGCTGGGCGGAGCGCCCGTCAAGATCTCGGGCCGGCAGGGGTCGGTGAAAATGAGCGCCCGCATGGAGCAGGAGACCCTGAAGGTCGAAGCCCAGGGAAAGCGGGGAGGACGCACCACGACCTACGAGTCCGACGGCGAGCGCCTCAGGGTCGAAACCACCCTTCGCGGCGATCGACTTCCCCAGCCGGTCACCTTCGCCGCGACCTACGCGCGATCGGAGTGAGGCTTGGTCGAGTCGCCCATTCGGCAAGCCGGCGATCGATCTCCCGGTTGACTCCGAGGCTCCTGGACGCGAACTGCCCGTGAACGACGACCGTCAGCGAGGCGCTGGCGATCCACCGGCGCCGGCCGCTGCGCCGGGCAGACCGCCCGCGTCGTAGACCGCCCAGCTGACCGCGGTGGTCCACAGGCCGTTCTCCTCGAGACCCAGGGCGCGCTGGCAGCGGCGGAGAGCGTCGTCGTCGGCCCGCGACCAGCCCTCGGGGGCTTCGGGAGCCTCGTCGCCGGCGAAGCCCAGCGCCTCGAGGGCCCGGCGACGCCCCGTCGGAGTCCAGACGGGCGACCAGACGTCGGGCACCTGCGGGCCGTAGACGCCGCGCAGCACGCGGGCGAAGGGAAAGCCCGCGACGTCTACCTTATAGCCCGGGCAGAGGTCGTGATGGCCGTGGTGGTCGCGCGGCCCGAGGTGCGGCCAGCGTTCGGTGATCCCGCGCCCGACCTCGATCATCATGGCGATCTGCTCCTCGCTCCACGGCTGCACCCGCAGCCGGCGGTCCGCGGACGAAGTCCAGGCCTCCAGAAAGTCCGGCTCCGCCGCCACCTCGGAGGCCTCTTCGCGGGCGGCCGCCGGATCCCGGCAGCCCTCCTCGGCCGGCCGAGCGTAGCCGAGGTTCACCGTCTCGACGCCGATCGAGGTGCGGCTCCCCTTCTCCTCCTCGCCCGCCATCGGCAGGCCGTCCCAGCGCAGGGTCTGCTGCCGTCCGGCGTGCCAGCTGCGGTCGTTGAGGGACACGTAGCTGTCGACCCCTTCGGCGAAGCTGCGGCCGATGGCCAGGTGGGCCGAGGCGCGGCCGCGCAGAACCGCCTCGGGTCCGCCGATCAGCTGCCGGCAGCGCTCGAGGGTGCGGGTCGCCGTCCAGTGCCAGGTCACGGCGCGCGGGCGGCCGGGTGAGTCCCCCCCGTCGGGCCAGCCTTCGCTCACGGCGTGCCCCTCGGCCCTGGGCAGCCGCCAGGCGGTGCGGATCTCGAATCTCGCCGGCCGGCTCACGGCGCCGCCCGCTCGGCGACCAGGGCGGTCCAGTCGTCGTCCTGCCGGTCGAGGGTCTCGGCGCGCACCCGGGTGAGGAGGGTCTCCAGCCAGCCGTGGGGATCCGGCGCGCGGTGGTCGAGAAGGCCGAGGAGCGCCTCGTATCCGAGGGGCTGATCCGCGGCCACGGGCGCCTCCGGCAGACCGTCGGTCAGCATGAGCACCCGATCCCCCGGCTCGAGGACGAGCTCCACGCTGCGGTACTCGAGGCCGCGGCGGATGCCCAGGGGCAGCCGCGGCTGGGGCACCTCCACGACCTCGATGGCCCCCGAAGCGCGCAGGATGTAGGGATCCGGAAGCCCGGCATTGGCGATCTCCAGCCGCCCGCTCGCCGGGTCGAAGCGGGCGAGGGCGAGGGCCACGAACTCACGGCGCTCGAGGCTCGACTCGAGGCGTCGGTTGAGCTCGCGGAGGGTCTCGGTCACCGAGCGGCCGGGGGCCAGGATCGGCAGCTGCGCCTTGACCGTCGCCATGATCAGGCTCGCCGCCATGCCCTTGCCGGCGACGTCGGCCACCGCCAGACGCAGGCTGCCGTCTTCGAGGGAGAAGTAGTCGTAGAAGTCGCCCGCCACCCCCTGGGCCGCCAGATTGCGCGCCGCCAGCGCCACCCCCCGGGCGTCGAGCCGATCCTCGGGCAGCAGGCGGCGCTGCAGGGCGCGCGCCAGGCCCAGCTCCTGCTCGGCGAGCTTCTGCTTCTGCTCGGCGGCCAGGGCCTGCCTCTCCGCCTGCAGGGTCTGCTCCACGGAGAGAAAGAGATAGCTGCCGGCGGCCGCGAGCAGATAGAAGAGAAGCCCCAGGGTGATGAAGGTGAGCGCCTGGCGGTCGAACATCGCCACCGCGCCGCCCAAGGGCTCATAGGACTCGAGCAGCCGCGCCCAGCCGCTGCCGGCGAGCTGCCACAGCGAGGTGGAGAGCACCGCCGAGACCAGGTGATTGAACGCCGCGTGCCACAAAAACGCCCTGCGCAGCGGGTTCGACCGGCTGGGGTACCAGGCCGCCAGGCACACGAAGGCGTAGAACAGCCCCAGGGGCAGCGCCAGCGCCAGCGCCGTCGGCCAGTCGCCGGGCTGCTCGAAGAGCACGGAGGCCAGCAGACCGCCGAGGGGCAGCCACGCGGCCAGGTAGATCAGAAGCCGATCGCGGTGGCCAAAGACCGGATGCATGACGGAGGAAGGCGCCCTCTTAATCGGGGTTTTTGAATTCGGCCCCGGCCATCCACACCATGCCGCGCACGGTCAGGCACGGACTGCCGATCTCCGCCTCGCCGGCGTGGGCGCGGTCCTCCGTGCCCCCCATGAGCGAGAAGACCCGGTTGTCCACCGGCATATCCGGCGGCACCGTCAGCTCGACGCCGCCCCAAACCGAGAAGACTTCGATTACGGCGCCCCGCGGGTGCAGGGTGGCGCCGGTCAAATCGAGCTTGCAGCTGCCGGCGAGGGCGACCAGATCGCAGCCCTCGAAGGCCGACTCCTCGCACCGCTTCTCCACCGTCTGCAGCACCGCGGTGGTGCCGCTGCCCTTCTTTGGAGCCCGCGCCGCGGGCACCAGGGACTTGACCACCGTGATGACCCCCGCCACCACCAGCAGCAGCGGCCAGAAGCTGAAGACGTCGTCCACCGAGAAGTCCGGAACCACGGTGGCCGCGAGGTAGACGCCGCCGAGGCCCACCAGCACCAGTCCCGAAATCCACTCGAGGCGAGCCAGGCTGGTGAGGCCGAGGGCGATGAGGAAGAGGGGCCAGAGGTGCCAGAGGTCGAGCCGGAAACCCAGCAGATCGAGCCTCGAGAGCAGCAGAAGGGCGCCTGAAACCACCAGGAAGCCGCCGAAGAGGATGCGAAGGGGAGAGATTCTTCCTTCCATGACGGCACTCTAACCCAGGGCCCGGGGCGCGTCCCGGCGCCATCGGTGAAGGGCGGCCCAGCACCGGCGACCGGCGGTTTTCTCCCGCCGCGGGCTCGATGCTAAGTTGGCGCGATGACGGCGAGCTCCAGCGAGCCGAAGGTCTCCCACCGGGCTGCCTTCTGGATGTGGACGGCGGCGGCGGCCGGCTTCCTGCTGCTCTCGGCGCGCGTTCCCGCGGCGGCGACCTTCCGCAAGTACTCGGTGGCCGCCGAGAGATTTCTCACCGGCGAGCTGCCGGCGGAGAGGCTGCTCGACTTCAGCCCCTTCTACTTCGCCCTCACGCTGCTCGCCGAACGGCTCACCGGCGACGCCGACTTCTGGCTGACCCTCCTACAGGGCGCCCTGGCGTCCGCGGCCACCGGCGGCGTCTACCTGCTCCTGGCGCGGCGCTTTCCGGCGACGTGGGCGAGCGCGGGGGCGCTGATCTTCCTGCTCGACCGCCAGTTCCTGGTGTACCTGCGCATCCTCGAGCCGGAGACCCTGCTGCTCGCCCTGCTGCTCGGGGTGATTCTGCTGCTCGACGACCCGCGCCCGGCGGCAACCCTGGCCTGCGGCGCCATGGCGGCAGGCTGCCTGGCCACCCGGCCGACCTTCCTGGTCGCCTTTCTGCTGGTGCCGCTCTATTTCAGAATGCGCCGGCCCGGCTCCTGGCCCAGGCGCTCCCTGCTCTTTCTGGCCCCGGTCCTTCTCGCCATCGTCGCCCTCGGCCTCTACGGGCGCGCGGCCGGGGGATCCCTGCGCGCCCCGGTGATGAACCCCGGGACGGTTTTCTTCGAGGGCAACCAGCCCCTCTCGCGCGGCACCAGCGCCCGCTACCCTCCCCTGGTTCATCACCGGGGCGCGCAGGGATCCCCCGGCCGCGCGCCCGTAGAGGCCGAGGGCGACGATGGCGAGAAGGACC
>JBCCLG010000566.1:0-4256 GCA_039027015.1 Acidobacteriota bacterium
CGCTACAATGACGACGCTCAGCACATCACCGTTTTTCGAAGGGTCGCGCGAGCCACTCGGCCGCTCGGAACGCCTCATAGGAATGGTCAAGACCGAAGACTGGACGCGCGAAGACCTGGAGCAGGCCCTCGGCGGCGACGCCCCAGGACTCCGCAAGCTGATCGATCGCCTGACCCCGATCGTCCAGGTGCGGGTTGCCAGAGTGCTCTTGCGCCGCAGGCCTTCCCTGCACGGGCAGCAGCTGCGCCAGGAGGTCGAGGACCTGATCCAGGACGTCATGCTCTCCCTGTTCACGGCGGGCGCCCGAGTGCTTCGCCTGTGGGATCCGTCACGGGGCCTCTCGCTGGCGAACTATGTGGGAATGGTGGCCGAACGCCACGCGGCCACAATCCTCAAGAGCCGCAAGAAAACCTGGCCCGCGGAGCTGCGCCCCGACGAGGAGCTCGACGGACCGACGGACCGCCAAGATCCCGAACAGCAGGCCGCCGCCCGTCAGACCCTCGGCCAGATGCTCGCCCTCCTCGAGCGCGAGCTGAGCGATCAGGGCTTCGAGCTGTTCAAGCTGCTCTTCGTGGAGGAGTTGACCGTCCCCGAGATTCGTGAAAGGACTGGGTTGAGCGATGACGCCATCTACGCCTGGCGCAGCCGACTGCGCCGCAAGACAAGGTCTCTCATGCATCGATCCCATCCCACCCCAGCCGCCGGCGCGAGCCGCTGAGTGCGAGAGGACAGGCCCATGAGAAAAGATCAAATGGAAGAAGGAGTCGGCCGGCTGCTGCGGGAGATCAAGACCGCCGAGGCCCGGGGAGAGTTTCACGAGGAGGACGTGGACCTGAAGCGCTGGGAAGCGCTCAGTTTCGGGACGCAAAGCGAAGACGACGCCCGGGAGCTGATGGCGGAGGCCGCCGGGTCCGCGGAGGCGGCCCGCCGGTATGAGGCCTATCGTCCGCTCGCGGCCGGCGTGCAGGAGAGTCTGCTCGAAAGAGTTCAGCAGGAGCTCCAGCGTCCGCCGCACCTGCGGGTGGTGGAGCCACAGGGCGAGAGCGAGAAGGACGGCCATGACAACGACAACCGCGGCGAGAGTGAGGACGGCAGCGCCGGTCACGAAGCGCCGGAAACCCCGAGCGACGCTTCCCATCGGGACGCCCTCAAGACCCAAGACGCCGACGAGCGGGACGCCGACGAGCGGGACGCCGAAGACGACGCGGAGAAGGTCGTCCCGATTCCTGCGCCGGCCAAGGAGCGGACTCCCTGGTGGCTTGCCCCCTCGGTGGCGGCCCTGGCGGCGACTCTCCTGTGGGCGGTCCTGTGGCCGCTCCAGGCGACCCTGCCCGACTACGAGCTGAGCGCCACGCGAACGACCCGCACCCTGCGGGCTCCTGGCTCTGCGGTCGATAGCCTTCTGGTGCTCAAGCCCGGGGACGGCTTCGAAATAGCTCTCCGCCCGTCGACCGCGGTCGAGCACCGCCTCTCGACGGCGGTCTACGCCCGGCGCGGGGAGAGGCTCGAGGCCGTGGAGCTTGAGACCGAGATCTCGGAGAGCGGCTCCGTCCGCATCCAGGGCCGGTTCGACGAGGCGCTCACGGCCGGTGAGAAAGAGGTCGACCTGTGGATCGTCGTGGCGGCGGCGAGCGAATCGTCGCTGCCGAGCGCTGCGGAGCTGCTCGCTCACCGCGGAGCGGGGCACCAAGAAGGCTGGCGCCTGCTGCGCTGCCGCCTGCAAACCGGCCCGGAAAGCGAGTTGTAAAGCGGCATTGCGGCTAAGACCCACCGACCTCCTCGTGGCGGCCTTGATGGCCGCCCACCTGGCCTGCGGAGGTTCCGGAGTTCCGGAGCCTCCGCCCCTGGAGGTCGCCTACGGAGGCTGCCCCCGGGTGCGTCCAGGGCCGATTTGTCAGCTCGAGGAAGGAGCCGAGATCCGCCTTTGGGCGCGCTCCGGGCCGACCTCACGGATCGAGGTCCTGGGTGATGTGGAGATCCTCAGCAGCTCGCCGGTGCAGGCCGGCACCCTTTTTCTGCTGCGCGCCAAGCGACCTCGCGGGGCCCTGAGGCTGATCGCCCGCGCGGCGCCGGGCAGCGAGGCCGGCTGGCGGCTTTCCTGGGAGCCGCCGAGCGAGAGATCGCCGCCCCTCGCTCGCGCCGAGGCGGCCTACCAGGAAGGCCGCTACGGAGAAGCCAAGCGGGCGCTCGAGGAGGCCTTGCCCGATCTCCCTCCGGACGAACGCGGCTCGGCCCTGAGGCTGCTCGGGCGAAGCGAGCGGGCCCTCGGCGACGCCCCGGCCGCCACCAGGGCTCTTGCGCAGGCGGTTCAGAGCTTTGAGCAGCACGGATGGTTGCGGCAGAGTCTCGGCAGCGCCAGCGAGCTTGCGTACGGCCTGATCTACGGCGGTGACCGGTTTGGCGAGGCGAGGGCTCTTCTCGACGGCCTCGAAGCCGGCGCCGAGCGCCCGGCAGAGGCGCGCTTCAACCTGACCTACATGCGCGGGCTGCTGGCGCTCAACACCGGCGACGTGCGGGGGTCTCTTCGTCTGCTGGAAGAAAGCGCCGAGATCGCGGCGCGCCTCGGCCTGGTTTCCTGGCGCATGATGGCCGAGCAGCCCTTGGCTCACCAGCTGCAGCGGGTCGGAAGAGGCCAGGAGGCGGCGGAGATCCTCTCCCGCCAGCGTCGCGAGCTGCCCCCCGACCTCTCGCCCTGCGACCGGGCAGGTCTGCTCAACAATCTCGGCTGGAATCAGCTCCTGGTGCGAGAGAGCGCCCTCGGCGAAGGCCGCTCCGAGGATCCGACGCCCTGGCTTGAGGAGGCCCTGGAGCTCTTCGCCGGCCGCCCCTGTCCCGAGGGCGACGAGAGAGCGAACGTCGAGGTCAACCTGGCTCTCGCCGCGCTGCAGAAGGAGGCGCCGGAGCTGGCCGCCCACCATCTCGCGCGGGCCGCGGAGTCCGAGTCTCGCCCCGATCTGCGCAGCCGCTTCTGGCGTCTCGAAATCGCCGCGCGCATCGAAAAGGCCTCCGGCCGGCCCGAAAGAGCTCTTGAGCTTTACGACCGGCTGGAGCTCCTGGCAACCGAAGCGCTCGCCAGCAGGACCCTGTGGAAGGCGGCGGCCGGCCGAGCCGCGGCTCTCGAGGCCGCCGGTCGCGCCTCGGACGCGCTCGCCGCCTACGCCGACGCGGAGGGCCACCTCGACCGCGCCAGCCTTTCCGTACCCATCGACGCGGGCCGTGAAGGCTTCATCCATCGCGGTTCAAGGGTCACCCGCCATCACCTCGACCTGCTGCTGCGTCAGGGGCAGCAGACCCGGGCCTTCGAGCTAGCCCGGCGCTCCCGCTCCCGCGTGCTGCGAGGCCTGCACCGCCAAAGCAGACTGTCCCGGCTAAGCCCCGGGCAGCAGGCTCGCTGGGACGCGGCGATCAGCGCCTACCGGGGCGAGCGGCGCCGCTTCGACGCTCTGACGGCGGACGACTGGCGCCTGCCCGCGGATCAGCTCGAGCGACGCCTCCACGACCGGCGCGAGGAGCGCGACCGCCTTCAGGGGGCGCTCGACTCCGCCTTTGCCCTCCTGGACGAGCTCTCGCCGGCCCTCGACGCGAGCCTGCCCGCCCTGAACCCGGGCGAGGCTCGCCTGCTCTATCACCCGGTGCCCGAGGGGTGGGTCGGCTTCGCCGAAAGCGGCGACGGGGTGGTGGCGCAGCGCCTTGTGGGGCTCGCCCCGGACAACGGTCCGGAAGGCCTGGGGCGTACCCTCCTCGAGCCCTTCGCGGACCTTCTCGAGCAGGCTTCGGTGGCGCGCATCCTGCCCTTCTCCTGGCTGCGAGAGATCGATATTCACGCCCTGCCCCTGGGCGAAAGCGGGCCTCTGATCGAGTCGGTTCCGGTGGTCTACGGCCTCGACCTTCCCGGGGAGCCGAAGCGGCTGGCGCGCTCGGGGCAGGCCCTGGTGGTCGCCGATCCGGCGGGAGACCTCGAGGCGGCCAGAGACGAGGGGCGCCTGGTTGCGGGCGCTCTCGAGGAGGTGGGCGCCGGCTGGACAACCCGCCAGCTGCTGGGCGACGCGGCGACGAGCTCCGCTCTCAGAAGCCTGCTGCCGACGGCCGATCTTTTCCACTACGCCGGGCACGGCGTCTTCTCAGCCGGCGACGGCTGGCAGAGCGTCGGGCTTGTCGGCAGCTGGTTTCCGGATGCGTTCGCAAGCCGGATGAGCCAGCTCCAGCGTGCCGCCACCGGCGAGGAAGACGGGCTCGTCAGCAGTGTGGAGGACGCC
>JBCCLG010000567.1:0-4251 GCA_039027015.1 Acidobacteriota bacterium
CACGCCCTCGCCGGCGCGCAGGCTCGGCCGGCTGGCGGTCGCCGCGGCGCGCGCCGGGCGGCGAGTCGCCGGCCGAGTTTGGCACTCCGCCCTGCCCGCAGACCTCATCGTGCGCGAGCCGCGGGATCAGGAGGCCCCGGCCCTCAGCGTCGCGCTGCTGCTCGAAACCGAGGAGCTGGAGCCCGAGTTTCCTTACGGCGACCGCGGAGGGCTGGCCGAGTTCTGGGAGCGGCCGCTGCTCGAGGTGATGGTGCGCAGCCGAGCCAGCGGGACGATCCGCGCGCTCAGCGCCCGGGGCGCCGCGCTCGCCGGCGGCTCCCATAGCGACTTCGCCAGCGCCGCGGCGGCCAGCCGCGCCGACCTCGTCGCCTGGGGATCTCACCTGCGCGGCTGCGGGCCCAAGCCGCCCGACCTTGGCCTGCTCGAAACGGCGGCGCACCTGGTGGCGGTCGAGGACCTTTTCTTTGTGCACGCCCGAATGCCCGACGGCTCGGAACTCTTCTGCGCGCGCTGGGGCTGGACCGAGGTAGCGGGGAACGACCTCCGCCTGGCAACCGCGAAGCTCGAGAAGGCGCCCAAGGGTAAGGTTCTCGGAAGGAGCCTCGGTCTCGAAGGTGCGGCCGAGCCCTTTGCGCCGCCCTCGGCCGCCCGCTACCTGCGCGGCAGCGAGGGACGCTGGCTGGCGAGCCGCCACCCGCCGCGCCCTGTGCGCCATCCGAGAAGCCTGGCGGTAGGCGCCTCGAGGCGGTCTGAAGCTTCCAAAGAATCCCTGGCCGTGGTGCTCACCCGCCCCCTTGGCGGCGGTCTCGATCGCGTGCTGCGCGCCCTGCCTGCGGAGCCGCCGACCCTCGCGATCCAGCTGGCCGGCGGCGCTTCGGCGCCTGGGGCGCACTCGCTCCTCGCCCTCGGCAGGACGCGCGAGGCGCCGAGCGCCCGCACCTGGCCGATCGCCGATTTCTTCGATCCCGAGGACCGCTCGCGCGCCCTGCTCCAGCTGCTAGACCGGCAGCACCGCGGCGCGGTTCTGCACGTGGGGCCAGGACACGGATTTCTCGACGCGCCGGAACTTCTCGGGCGCGCGCCTAAGCTCCTCCACCTGCCCGCGGCGGACCCCTGCCGGCCCGGAGTCCACGTCGCCGCCGCCGCGCCGCCCGACGCCCGTAGCCTCCAGATTCCGCTCGGCCTCGGCCTCGGGGCCGAGCTCCCGCTGCCCGAGCGCTCGGCGGCGCGCCGCAGGCTCGGGATTCCGGGCGACGCCCTGGTCATGGTTCACCTCGGAGACCTCGGGCTCGACGAACGCCCCGAAGACTTGGTCGCCCTGGCCGCGGCCTGTCTGGAGCGCGAGGACCTCTGGCTTCTCCTGTGCGGCCGAGGGCCCCTCGCCGGAACGGTCGACGACCTGGCGCTCTTCGCCGGCGTCGAGCGGATCCGCCGGGCCGACGCCGACCCCGCCGAAGCCCTCGCCGCCGCCGACATGGCCCTCTCGGTGGCCGAAAACTCCCCGCTACCCTGGGGCCTGGTGAGCGCCGCGGCCCACGGCCTGCCGGTTCTCGCCGCGACCCGGGATCGCCGGCTGTCGAGGTTCGAGGACGCCGGCCGGATCGTGCCCGCGGGGGCGCTGGACGCCCTGGCCGAGGCGATCCTCGAGCTGGCGGGCTCCCCCGCCGAAAGGCTCAGGCTCGGCCAGCGCGGGCGCCGGGTCGCCGCCGACCTCAAGGACGAGGCCGGGCAACTGGAGGAGGCGCTGCGCGACGCCGCCTCTCGCTGATGGACTTCTCGGTCCTCATCCCGACCTTCAACCGGCGCCGCGATCTGCTGCGCACCCTCGCCGCCTACGAGGCGCAGCGCCCGGCGACGCTCGGTTTCGAGGTCGTGGTGATCGACGACGGCTCTCGGGACGGAACGGCCGAGGCCCTGGCGGCCTACAGGTCGCGGCGCTTCCCCCTGCGCTTCAGGTCGCAGCGCAACGCCGGCCCCGCCCGGGCGCGCAACCGCGGGCTCGATTTGGCCCGCGCCCCCCGCATCCTGATCACCGGCGACGACATCGAGCCCAAGCCCGACCTTCTGGCCCGCCACCTCGAGGCCCACCGGCGCGCCGGCGAGGAGCAGGTCGCCATCGTCGGCCTAACCCGCTGGCCGAAGCCGAGCGCGGAGGAGCCGGTCACCGCGACCATGCGCCACGTCGACGGGCCCGGCGCCCAGCAGTTCAGCTACCGTTATTTCGAAGACGGCGCGGAATACGACTTCCGGCACTTCTACACCTCGAATATCTCCCTGCGCCGCTCCCTCATCGACCGCGAGCCGGCGGGCTTCGCCACGGCCTTTCCCGCCGCCGCCTTCGAGGACGCCGAGCTCGGACACCGCCTGGCGTACCACGGCATGCGCATCCTCTACTGCCAGAGCGCGGTGGCGGAGCATCACCACGTTTACACCGCGAGCGCCTTTTACCGGCGGCAGGTGCGCTGCGGCGAGATGGGGGCGCTGCTCTTCACCCGCAATCCCGAGCTCGGCAGATGGCTGCCGTACGGGCGGCTCCAGAACCTGAGGGTCGATCTCTTGCGGGCGAGCGGCGAGCGGCGAGCGGCCCATGCGGACCTGATGGAGCGGCTCGACGAGACGACCGAGCGGGCTCTTCGCCTGGCCGAAAGGCTCGATACGATGGGGGCTCCGGGCCTCGATCCCCTGCTTTCGGCGCTCTTCGAGCTGGGCTTCGTGAGGGGCTTCGGCCACGGCCTCTTTGGCGATCGGGCTTCTAGAAGGCTCGCGGCGGCGACCCTCGCGAGCAAAGTCGGACCGGCGGCCCGCCTCGTGGGCGAGGCCCTCGAGCAGGTTCGCTGGCCGCGGGCGCTCTCGGATCTCGCGGTTCTCGAATCCATGCCCGAGCGTTAGTTAGGCCGCGGGTGTCGGGCAGACCATCCGCCTGTTCGCCGCAGGAGACACCGCGGGCTGCCCGCCCACCGGCCTCTGCCCCCGAGCTTGCTCGGGCCGGACGCTGGCATCCATTTCGCTCCTCCCTTGGGAGCGGCCCGATGACGGGCCGCTCCCATCCAGAGGAAGTGATATTTATGATCAACGCTCCTGAATTTGCTCTCAACCCCCCTCAGCCCGCCGCCTGGCGCCGCGCCGCTGCCGGGCTCCTGCTGATCTGTACTCTGCCCGGCAGCGCCGCCGCCGAGGCCACCGACTGGGAGATCACGCCCACCCTCGCGTATCGCGCCGACGGCGAAACCACGGGGGACTTCTCGAACATCTTCACCAACTACGACATCGATGAGTCCGAGAGTTACGGCCTGACCGTGGAAAGACGCCTGACCGACAACCTGAGACTCGAGCTGCTGTGGAACACCCAAAGCAGCGAGCTCAGGGAGAGGCGCTCGGGCATTCTCATGGAGCCTGAGTTCTTCGTCTTCGATCTCGATATCGACTACTACCACGTGGGGCTGATGCACCAGTGGGATCCTGGGAACATCAAACCTTTCCTGGTCGGAAGCGTCGGGGTGACGCGCTTCGCCCCGGATTCGAGCGAGTTCGAAAGCGCCTCCCGCTTTTCGGCCAGCGTGGGCGGCGGGGCGAAGTTCATGTTCTCGAGAAACGTCGGCCTGCGCCTCGAGGGCCGGCTGTACTCGACCTGGCTGAGAAGCAGCGATGAGTTCTACTGCCGCGCCAGCTGCAGAAATCTCGACGACATCCTTTTTCAGGCCGAGGGCCGCGCCGGGTTGATCATCGCCTTCTGAACCGGGCGCCCTCGTTCGCGGGAGGGAAAATCAGCGGCTCCGAGGCCGGCAGCCTGTAGCCGCTGGCCGCCGGCCCGGGGCCCGAGAGAGTCCAGCCGTCCGCTCTGGCCCGCAGGGTCCAGCGCTCGCGCCTGGGGCTCTCGCTCCAGGCGAGGTCAAACTCCCGAATCCCCGGCCCGGCGTCGCGCTCGGCGACCACGCGAAAGGAGCAGCCTCCGAAGACCAGGTGGCAGCCAGGCTCGAGCCGGTCGGCCAGCTCGAGGGCCGAGAGGTCGGAGGCGCCGAGCCGAATCCGCGGGTGCCCGCACCCGGAGATCCTGCGGACGAGGGGGCGGAGAAAGTCGAGCACGGTGGCGCCTGGAGAAATCCGCGGATCGATCCCTAGCGCCGAGCCTCGGCGGGCGGCTTGGCTCCCTCGGCGTCTCCACGCAGGCGCTCGAGATCCTGCTCGGCCTCTAGCTCGACCTCCCTCTCCTCCCAGCTCTTCTCCAGGTCGCGGCCCGAGAGCTGGTCGTCG
>JBCCLG010000568.1:0-4240 GCA_039027015.1 Acidobacteriota bacterium
GGAGGTGCGCATGAGTCGGGGTCTCCTGAGGCTTGAGGACGAGGCAGCGAGTGCGGACGACGGGTTCCTGAATCTTAGCCTCTCTGGGAGAGGAGGCCCGAGGCCGCGGCTCCCTCGGGCGGCTCCATAAAAATCGGCGCCTCCACAGAAAAGCCCCCTCGCCGGCGGCTGCCGGGAGGGGGCTTTATCGAGCGATCTGTCGATCGGCCGGGGGGTCTTCTCTACTCGCCGGCGATCAGGTCGGCGCGGGAAAAGAAGAAGGCGCGCTCGATGGCGGCGTTCTCGTCGGAGTCCGAGCCGTGGATGGCGTTTTCGCCGATGCTGGTGCCGTAGAGGTTGCGGATGGTGCCCTCGGCGGCCTCCAGGGAGTTGGTGGCGCCCATGACCTCACGCAGGTGAGGCACGGCGTCGTCGCGCTCGAGAACGGCCGGAACCACTGGGCCGCTGGTCATGAACTCGACCAGCTCGCCGAAGAAGGGGCGCTCCTTGTGCACCTCGTAGAAGGCGCCGGCCTTGGCCTCGGTGAGGCGCAGCCTGCGCAGCGCGCGGACGGTGAAGCCCTCGCGCTCGAGGTGGGCGAGGATATTGCCGGTGTTGCCGGCGCGCACGGCGTCGGGCTTGATGATGGTCAGGGTCAGGGACATGGGTCTACTTTCCTAGATGTGTCGTCAAAGTCTTGAGTCGAGGTGAGAGCGAAGGCTCGGCGGCCGGGAGAAACCCCGGGCCGCCGACGGAATGAGTCCAGGGGCGATGCCCCGCTGCGATCAGGCGCCGAGGGCCTTGGCCATGGTGGAGCCCATTTCTCCGGGGCTCTCGACCACGTGCAGGCCGGCGTCGCGCATGGCCTCCATCTTGTCGTCGGCGCCGCCCTTGCCGCCCGAGACGATGGCACCGGCGTGGCCCATACGGCGTCCCGGAGGCGCGGTGCGGCCGGCGATGAAGCCGACCACGGGCCTGTCGTAATTCGCCTTGATCCAGGCCGACGCGTCTTCCTCGGCGGTGCCGCCGATCTCGCCGATCAGGATCACGCCGTCGGTGCCGTCATCCTCGGCGAAGGCCGACATGACGTCGATGAAGTTGGTGCCGTTCACCGGATCGCCGCCGATGCCGACGCAGCTCGACTGGCCGAGGCCGGCGTTCGAGAGCTGCCACACGGCCTCGTAGGTCAGCGTGCCGGAGCGGCTGACCACGCCGACGCGGCCGGGGGTGTGGATGTGGCCCGGCATGATGCCGATCTTGGCCTGGCCCGGGGTGATCACGCCCGGGCAGTTAGGGCCGATCAGGCGGCTTTCGGGACGATCGGCCAGGAAAGCCTGCACCTTGAGCATGTCGTTCACCGGGATGCCCTCGGTGATGCACACGATCAGCTCGATGCCGGCGTCGGCGGCCTCCATGATGGCGTCGGCGGCGAACGGCGGCGGCACGAAGATCATGGTGGCGTTGCAGGCGGTCTTTTCGCGGGCGGCGCTCACCGAGTCGTAGACCGGCACGCCGTCCACCTCTTGCCCGCCCTTGCCGGGGGTGACGCCGGCCACCACCTGGGTGCCGTAGTCGCGGCAGCCGGCGGCGTGGAAGCGCCCTTCGCTGCCGGTGATGCCCTGCACCAGAAGGCGCGTGTCGTTAGAAACCCAAATCGACATCAGCTTTTTCCTCCGGCGGCGGCCACCGCTTTTTGGGCCGCGTCGTCCATGTCGGTGGCGACGATGAAGTCGAAATCAGCGTCGGCGAGAATCTGCCGCCCCTGCTCGACGTTGGTTCCCTCGAGGCGCACGATGACCGGCAGATCGACCTGGCCCAGCTCCTCGAGCGCGCCGACCACGCCGCGGGCGATGCGGTCGGTGCGGGCGATGCCGCCGAAGATGTTGATCAGAACGGCCGTCACCGCGGGGTCGTCCACCAGGATCTGGAAGGCGTTCTTGACCGCCTCCTGGGACGCCGAGCCGCCGACGTCGAGGAAGTTGGCCGGCTCGGCGCCGTAGAGCTTGATGATGTCCATGGTCGCCATGGCCAGGCCGGCGCCGTTCACCATGCAGGCGATATTGCCGTCGAGCTTGATGTAGTTGAGCCCGTACTCGGACGCGCGCACCTCGAGGGCGTTCTCTTCCTCGAGATCGCGCATGCCCACGATGTCCTTGTGGCGGAAGAGGGCGTTGGAGTCGAAGTCCATCTTGGCGTCGAGGGCCAGGACGTCGCTGTCGCCGGTGATCAGCAGCGGGTTGATCTCGGCCAGGGTGGCGTCGCGCTTGATGAAGCAGTCGGCCAGGGCGTGAAAGAGCTTCTGCGCCTGGCGGGCGGTTTTGCCCTCGAGGCCCAGGCCTTCCGAGAGGCGGCGCGCCTGGAAGGGCAGCAGGCCGAGGTGCGGATCGAAGTGCTGGCGCAGGATCTTCTCGGGGGTCTTCTCGGCGACCTCCTCGATGTCCATGCCGCCCTCGGTGGAGGCCATGATCACCGGCGTGCGCGCCTCGCGGTCGAGGAGCACGGCCAGGTATAGCTCGTTGGCGATGTCGACCGCCTGCTCGATCAGCAGCTTGCGCACCTTCTGGCCCTCGGGCCCGGTTTGGTGGGTGATGAGCTGCATGCCGAGGATGTTCTCGGCGTGCTCGCCGGCCTCGGCGGGGCTCTTGGCGAGCTTGACGCCGCCGCCCTTGCCGCGGCCGCCGGCGTGAATCTGGGCCTTGACGACGCTCTTACCGCCGAGTTCCTCGGTGATCCGAGGCACGTCCGCGGCGTTGTCGGTCATGTGGCCTTGCGGAGTGGGCACTCCGTGTTGACGAAGGATTTCCTTCGCCTGGTATTCGTGGATCTTCACGGGAACCTCCTGAGTGAAGTCCTGGTGGGATGGAGATGGGATGAACGGGGGGAAGGAATCTAGGTCGCGAAAGGTAGGGGCGCGACGGCTCTTGCGGGGCCGGGAGCATAGCAGGAAGACGCCCGGCACCGGGCCCTCGATCGGGCGGATCTCGGCGCTTGGGCTACCTGCGAGAGAGCCGAGAAACGCGGTTACTCGCCGGCCAGCTGAAGCACTCGCTCGATCAGCTGCGGGCTCAAGTGGATGCCGCCTCGGCGCAGGGTTTCCACTGAGGGTCTCACTTCTTTCAGGCAGCCCTCGGCTTTCGCCTTGAGCAACACTCCCAGGGTGCCCGTGACTCGAAAACCGAGGCGGTCCGCATATCGCCGCCCAAGACGCTCGTCAATGATGACCAGGTCTGCATGGACTTCTTGAGCGAGGGCGATCACCTCTGCCTCACCTCGGTCTAGGTCGAAGATCAAATCCGCTCGCCGAGGGTCTCTCAGCTCAACACGCTCGATCCAAGACGACCTCTCGAGATGGAAAGATCCCGGGCGGCCAGATCCTCCTGCGGCGACTTCGCCGTGAACGGCAGGGGGAATGAGCACCCTCTGGTAGAGGCTTTGCAAAAGAGTGAGCTGGTCGATCAGGGCTAGGGCAACGATCGGCGTCGAGTTCACGACCACGACCCGGCTTTCATTGTCCTCAGGCATTCGCCAAGTCCTGCTCTAACTCCTCTGCGTCGACGCCGAACGGGGAGAGGCCGAACCTGTTGAGCGCGAAGAGGAACTCGACCCGACCCATGCCGGCCAGCTCAGCAGCGCGCCCCGTGGTGAGTCTTCCCAGCTCGTAAAGCTTGACCGCGAGGAGCATTCGGGCTTCCGCCTCGAACTCGTCGGGGCTCTCCTTCAGGGAGAGCAAGAGGTCTTCGGAATAGGGGATCGTGA
Source organism: Acidobacteriota bacterium (assembly GCA_039027015.1). Classification (GTDB taxonomy): domain Bacteria; phylum Acidobacteriota; class Thermoanaerobaculia; order Multivoradales; family J023; genus JAUIJL01. The sequence goes on from JBCCLG010000568.1 coordinate 3,736, forward strand.
GTGCGCGCGTCATGAAGTCTCCAGTCTCGAGCCTTCAACACTCTATACCCAGACTTCACACCCAGACTTCGTGGGACCCCGGTCGAGGGCGCGCCGCCTTGACATCGGACGGCGGGTGATCGACTCTCACGGCATGGCCGAGGACTCCTCCCCCGCAGCGCTGTCGGGCCGCACCGTGCTGGTGACCGGCGGCACCGGATTTATCGCTCGACACCTGCTGCGCGCCCTGGGTGAGGCGGGAGCGCGGGCGCACGCCACCACCCGCGGCGCGGCGCCGGACGCCTTTGCGGAGGCGCCGGACGCGCGCTGGCACTCGCTCGACCTCCGGCAGGCGGACGAGGTCTCCGCCCTGGTGCGCCGGCTCGAGCCCGAGGTGATCTTCCACCTGGCGAGCCACGTGGCCGGCTCGCGCGACGTCGATCTGGTGCTGCCGACCCTCGAGGGCAACCTCCTCTCCACCGTCAACCTGCTGCGCGCCGTCGCGTCGGGCGGCGGCGGCGGACCC
>JBCCLG010000569.1:0-4238 GCA_039027015.1 Acidobacteriota bacterium
CGATCGACCAGATCGGCTACCCCTCAGGCAACCCCCACGTGATCTCCGTCGGCGGTACCTTTATTCCAAAGGACTGCAGCGGTGAGGAGATCGGCTGGTGGAATTTTCCGCCCGAGGGCTCCACGTCCGGGCGCACCTGGTTCGGCTCGGGAGGCGGAGTCAGCAGCCGGTTCCCGGTTCCGACCTATCAAAAAAGCCTCGATCCCCTCTCCTTCCCCGACTCGAACGGCGACAGGCACCACGGCCGCGGCGCGCCCGACGTCGCCTGCCTGGCCCAAGGCAACGCGCTGGGGTCCGGCACGAGTATCTCCTCTCCGACCTTTGCCTCCCTCATCGCCTGCCTCAACGCCGAGCTCAAGGCCACGGGCTATAGGGCCCCCATCCCGGCCGCCAGGCTGCAGGCCGCCATCTACGACCCGCCCGAGGGTCTCAAGCCCTTCAGCTCGGTTTCCATCGCCAGCAACGTGCCTCCGGCCAAGGCGGGCCTGCCCCAGGTGGGCTACACGGCCGAGAGTGGCTGGGACGCCTGCACCGGCCTCGGCACGCCCGTGGGCTCCCAGCTCCTACAGCTGATGCAGGAAGTCCTGGGAAAAGCCGACTCCTAATGTCGCCCCGGATCGAGTCAAAGCCCTGAGAGCTTCATCCTCTGCGGCGTCCGAAGCTCTCAGGGGCTGCCGAGGCCCTATTGAGAAGGGGGGTCCCCGATGTGCTCGAGCAGGGCCTCGCTGCCTAAAGAAGACTGAACGCCGTTGGCGATATCGATCAACTCCGCCGCGGTCTCGGGTGCTAAATGCTGGTTTTGGCTGAGCGCTTCAACCTCCCCACGCGCCCGCCGTCCTAGCCTCGGCCGGCTTGCCCTACCTTCCCGACTTCTTGACGCTCCGCGGCCTCCTCCTGGCCCCGCGGTCAAAAGACAACCAGCACCACTCCCACGCACATCACAACAAACCCGCAGACCTTGCGAAACGGCAGAGGCTCCTTGAGGAAAAGCCTCGAGACCAGGGCGACGCACAAAACGCCCGCGCACAGGTTCATGGCCGCCATCTCGTTGGCTTCGTAGGTGCCAAATCCCCAGCGAATTGCGGAAACATTCAGCAGGTACTCTGGAAGAACGATCACCCAGCTACACAGAAGAGCGATCCAATAGCCCTTGTGGCGAAAGCGGAGATGCCCCAGCCAGGCAAAGGCCATCAGAAGGCTCGACAGGGTCAGCATGACCGGGACGACGTACAGCTCCATCAGCCGTGCTCCTCGTTCTTCTCCGTCGCGAGGCGAAGATCGGAAACCAGCAGCATTCCTACCAGCATCAGGCCGAACCCGAGGAGCTTCTGAATCCCGATCTCCTCACCGAGGCCGTAGCGCGAAACGAGCGCGATACACACGACCCCCGTACACAGGCGAATCGCGCCCATTTGCCCTCCGCTCAACCGAGGGTATCCGGTTCGAAGCGCTTTGATGTTGAGAGCATATTCGGGGAGCACGAGAAGCCAGGCCAGAGCCGTCGCGGCCAGGAAGCTGAGGCTGTCTTTAAACTGGAGATGCCCGATCCACGCCGTCGCCATCACCGCGCTCGAGCAAAAGAGCATGAGCGGAACGACGACCAGCGTCCATCGGCCCTCCTTCCCTGCCGGAGCCGCCTCGTGATCTATCGTTTCTATTTCCGACAGTGACTGAGAATCCATCTCATAAATCCTTATGAAGCAGGCTCCTACTAAGCATCGCCCCAGCGCGAGCGCCGCCGATCGGGCCGCACCGGCCCGGCCCGCGAGGTCTCACTCTCCCGCACTTTCCGGGCATGGCAAGGGCCCCGGCGAGATTCGCCGGAGGCGCAGCCAAGAGACCTCGCTCAAGAGGGCGCGGAAGGCGAGCGAGATCAGCGTTCAAAGTAGAAAAGTCGCCTGTCGAGGTGCTGTGCAACGGGTGATTCCTGGCTCTGGCGATCTCCGCCGAGCCCCGGGCTAGCTTATCTTCTCCAGTTCGGGAGTCAATCTAGAGTCACGGCCTCAAGGCGGCTCGTGGCAGGCCCTCTCGTAAGAGGTCCCTCCGCGGGAATGATCGCGGGCCAGGCGGTGACGCCCTCCGGCAGCAGCAGTTTGTCCTCTCCTCTCGAGACGCCTGGATTCTACTTGCCTGCGCTTTTCTTCCTGTCTATGTCTCAAGCTCTCTATATTTGTTTATTACTCTTGCTGTATAGTCACCTTCGTCCGATTCAACTCACAACCCGGAGCGAGACGGCCACAAACGCGGGTGCACCTCAAAGATCGCCGATTGAAGCGAACACAGTCCCCAACCCGCGAGGCAGCTCTCGCCCCGACCCCAAGGAGATGTCTAGATGTCACAGACCAAGCACACCTGCCCCCCGGGTTTGCTGATCGCCCTCGTGGCGGCGACCCTCATGATGCTCTTGCCGGCCATGGCCAGCGCGAACCCTCCCTTGGCTCCCTCCCAGGCCAAGACCTACGATGACGAGCTCGCGGAGATGGCCGACGAGATGCCGGGCTTCGGCGGCTGGTACATGGACGAGGACGGTCGGATGAACGCCTTCATGACCGACACCTCGAGCCGGCACGCGCGCGCCCTCCAGGCGGAAGACGTGGCGGTGAAGTCAGGCCAATACAACTTCCGCCAGCTGCTGACGTGGAAGAGGGCCTTGCGGAACGAGGTTCTCTCAAGGCCCGGCGTCCTGAGCCTCGATATCGACGAGTCCCGCAACAGAATCGTCGTGGGCATCCAAGAGGGAACCGGCAAAGCCGCGGTCCAGGAGCTGCTGGCCGAGCTCGACCTTCCCAACGAGTCGGTTCTGATCGAGAAAGCCGAGCCCATGAGGTTCGCGACCTCTACCCTGCGCACCTACGACCGCTATCGCAAGGGCGGGCTTCAAATTCAATACGTGGCCGGCTTCAACACCTTCAACTGCACCCTGGGCTTCATCGCCTACCACCAGGGCACCATCAGCCCGCCCCCCGGCTATTCCAATCGAGGCCTGGTCACTGCGTCGCACTGCAGCAGCAACCAGGGAGCGGTCGACGGAACGGGTTTTCACCACCCGACCACGAGCTACGGTCAATTTGCCCACGAGCTGATCGATCCTCCGTTCTTTTTCGGCAACGGATGCCCGGCGGGTCGTCGATGCAGATTCAGCGACGCGGCCTTCGCGACCTACCATCCTTTGCGGGGCAGCAGCGGCTCGACGATCGCCCGGACCCAGTCGCGCGACCGGAACAACGGCACTCTCAACCGCAGCACCCGGAGGCTGACCCTCGTCCGAGAGGCGGCAAACGCCACCCTCGGCACCTGGCTCGACAAGATGGGCCGCACCACCGGATGGACCTACGGGAACGTTAACGCCACCTGCTCGGACACGAACGTTGCCAACTCGAACATCACCCTGCTGTGCCAGAACACCGTCCGAGCCGGCGCCGCGGGCGGCGACTCGGGAGGTCCCGTCTTCGACTGGATGGGCAACGACTACGCCGTGCTGCACGGCGTGCTGTGGGGCACCGACGGCACCAACTTCGCCTACAGCCCGCTCGGACAGGTCGAGCAGGAGCTGGGCCCCCTGACCGCCTCGAGACGCGTGCCTCCCATCGCCCGCATCTCCTCAATTCCCGGAACCACCGGCCCCTTCGGCACCTCCTACACCTTCAGCGGGAGCGGCAGCAGCGACCCGGATGGGGGATCGATCCAGAACTACAGCTGGCGGCTGAACGGCGGGACCATCCCAGGCTCCAGCTCGTCCTTCACGCGGACGCTGGCGCCGGGCAACAACACGGTCCAGCTGACCGTGACCGATGACGAAGGCGCCACCGCGAGCACCACGCGGTCCGTCTACGTCTTCGACGACAGCTGCGAAGAGTTCCGCATCTGCCCCATCTTCGAATAGCCACAGCGGCCCAAGAGACCGAGCGCCCTCCCCGCGGCGGGCGCTCGGTCACGCCCTCCACATGAACGCAGCCCACGGCGGGAAGACGCGGGCGTCATTGAAATAGGCCCTCGGCCGAGCGACCCCAGAAGCGAGCCCATCGAAAGCAGAAGCCTGAGACCCGCATCGCAACTATCGGTGAAATCGCTAGGCTCATCTTGAGCCCATCCGGCATCAAGCGGCCCTCGGCATCCGTCTCCGAAGCGGGCGACCAGACGTAGCAGTATGAGTAGCCCGAGTCGAAGGACACGCCAGAGAGCAGTACGCCCAACCTCTTGCTACAGCCGATCTCGTAGGCACGCCGGACCCGTTTCTC
>JBCCLG010000570.1:0-4233 GCA_039027015.1 Acidobacteriota bacterium
CATAAACTTAGCGTCCCACCCATCAGCCGCTGCGGCGGGCTGTGCCGCACGGCGCCCGGCGCGAGGAGACGCAGCGAGGAGACGCAGCGAGGAGACGCCAGACATGTTGAAGCCCACTCAGCGATTCACCGTGCTCCTGGCCGTCGCGCTGGTGGCGGGCCTTGCCGGCGCCCAGCCTCGTCAGGACCCGCTGCCGATCGGAGAGGCTCTGCCCGAAGCAGCGCGCCAGCTCGAGAGGGCCGAGGCGGCGGGGGGCACCACAAGCCTCGAAGAGTTGCGCCGTCCGGCGGGTCTGCTGGTGATCTTCTCGGCCAACACCTGCGCCTACGTAGCCGACTGGCTCGACCGCTACCCGCGCCTGGCGGCCCAGGCGGCCGAGCTCGACGTCGGGTTCGCGCTGATCAACTCCAACGAGCGCAGGAGGCGCCACGACGACTCCGCGGAGGCCATGGCGAGTCTGCAGGAGGAGCGCTTCGCGGGCGTGCCCTACCTCGTCGACGAAGGCTCCACGCTGGCCAACCTCCTGGGCGCAACGCGAACCCCCGAGGCTTTTCTCTTCGATGGCGGCGATCTCAAGCTAGTCTACCGCGGGTTGATCGACGATCACTCGGGGCCGTTCGCCGAGGTCACCGAGCACTACGCCCGCGACGCCCTGAGCGGTCTCGGCTCGGGCCTTTTTCCCGAGCCCACCGCCCCCATCGGCTGCTCGGTGCTGCGAGCCCGCGAGCGGCGCAAGCCTTCGGGACCCTGACTCGGGCTCGGGCTCGGTGATCGCGCCCCTACCGCGGCTGCGACTCCGCGGCGGCCTGGCGCAGTTCTTCGAGGCGCTGCGACCAGAGCTGACGAATCTCGTCTCCGGCCTCGGGAGGCAGGGCGTCGAGCATCTCTTTCTGCACCTTGGCGGCGTCGGCCATGCGGCCGCTGCGGGCGAGCGCCAGAACGAGCAGCTCGCCGTATTCGGGACTCGGGCGCTGGCGCATCAGGCGATCGGCGATCAGGACGGCGCGGCTCGGATCGCGGTGCTCTAAGCTCTCGGCCGTCACCAGAAGGCGAGCCAGGGCAAAGGCCAGGCCGGGGTCTCCCGTTCGCTCCACCCCGACCTCGAGACGGCTGATCGCCTCCTTCTCGCGCCCCCCGAGGCCGAGCGCCGTGGCCTCGCCGAGCCAGGCGTTGGAGCGATCGGGCTCCAGCTCGGTGACCCGCCGATAGTGCGGCACCGCGTCCGCCACGGCACCGCTGGCGCCCAGGAGGTTGGCCAGGGTGAACCGCGCCGAGACCAGATCCGGCGACAGCTCGAGCGCGGCGCGCAGGCTCTCGATTCCCGCGGCTAAATCTCCGCTCTGGCCGCGCACCGCGCCCGCCAGGGCCAGGGCCTCGGCGGCGAGGACGTCTCGCTCGGGCTCGGCCAGCACGGCCTCGGCATCCCGAAGCGCCGACGGCAGCTCGCCTCTCGCCAGCCAGACTTTGGCCCTCTCGAGCCGGGCAGCTCGGTCCCGGGGGTTGCCGGCAACGAGGCGGTCAAAGTGACCCAGGGCCTCCTCAAGCCGACCCGCGGTGGCGAGGCGCCCCGCTAAGGCGACGCGAAACTCTCGGTAGTCGGGCTCGAGCTCCACCGCCCGCCCGATGGACTCCACCGCGCTCGCGGGCTCGCCCGCGGATTCTAAGACCAGGCCGAGAACGAAGTGATTGAGGGCCTTCTCGGGCTCGAGACGCACGGCCTCGCGGTACTGCTCGGCGGACTCTCGATAGCGCGCCGCCTGGGCCAGCACGGCTCCATAATCCCTTCGCGCCTCGGGACTATCGGGATCGCTGGCCGCCGCCAGGCGGTAATCCTCAAGCGCCTGCTCGATCAGCCCCGCGGCCTTGGCGTTGGCGCCGCGCTGCATCAGCACCGCCGAGCCTTTGGCCTCCCCCGCCAGCTCGGCGGTTATGGGGTCGATCACCAGCGCCGAGACCTGCCCGCTTTGGGCCAGGCTCTGCTTGGCCGCGTCGATCTCCCCGGCCTTGCGCAGGGCAATGCCCAGCCGGTAGTGCAGACGGTTCGCCGCCGGCTCGAGGTCCAGGGCGCGGCGATAGGCGGCAAGAGCCGCCGTGAGGTCGCCGCGCGCCTCGGCGATCTGGCCGATCAGCTCCTGGGCCGCCGCGGAGCCGGCGCCGCCTTCCGCCTCGAGGGCCCGGCGCGCCAGGTCCTCCGCCCTCGCGGTCTCGCCGAGGTCCAGGGCGAGGCGGCCCGCGTACAGGAACGCCGGGAGGAATCTCGGCCGCAGCCGAATCACCTCCTCAAAGCTCGCCAGCGCCCCTTTCGGATCCCCACCGTCGCGCTGCAGCACGCCGAGCAGATGATGCCAGCGGCTTTCGGTGGGGTCGGCGGCGGTGGCGAGGCGATAGCAGGCCGAGGCGGCCTCGGTGAGGAAGTAGGCGTGGTAAAGCCTGCCGAGCCTGCCGAAGGCCGCCGAGCGCTGGGGATCGGTCCGGGCGCTCTCGAGGGACTTCTCGAAGAGCTGCCTCGCCTCGCCGAGCTGCTGACGCACCACGGGCTCGGCGCTCTCGAGGGGCGGGTGCGGAATCCGGGCGCCGCCCTCGCCGGGCAGGGCGAGCGGCAGGAGCGCCGCAAGCGCCAGGAGGCCGGAGCGCCTGGCGCGAGGAATCAGAGGGTGCCTCATCGCCCGGAGGAGCTTTGCGGTCCGCTCGGCACCGGCGAACCTTCGCCGCGGCGCAGCTCGTAATACGCCCCGGCTTTTCTGGCGCCGAAGCTCTCCACCGCGCCGTCGACCCAGCGCACCCGGAGATCTTCAACCGCCCCGGCGTCGCCGAGACCGAGAAGAACCCGCGGATCCTGCGCCGACGCGTAGCTGCCGTCGCTCTGCACCTGGCGCCGCAGGGAGCCTCCCGGCAGCCGCGCCTCGACTCTGGCCCCCAGGGCGTCGCGGCCCGACGTCTCGAGCACCCTAAGGCCGAGCCAGGAGTTTTCGGCGCCCACGGCGTTGAGCAGCAGACGGGCGGGGCCGTTGTTGTTGGTGATCACGAGGTCCGGGTCGCCGTCATTGTCGAGATCCCCCACCGCCAGCCCGCGGCTGACCTCCGAGTGGGTGAAGGCCCCGCCGACCTGCTGGAAACGGCCGCCGCCCAGGTTGCGGAAGAGCTGGTTCGGCTGGTGCAGCGGAAAAGGGTCGCGGGCGCGCACCAGCGCCTCGAGGTAGGTGACCGCGCCGTTGGCCGAAGCCATATCGAGCCTGCCGTCGTTGTCGAAGTCGATCCAGGCGAGGCCGAAGCCCGTTTTGTCCCAGGTGGGAATCGCCAAACCGCTCGACTGGGTCTGATCCTCGAAAAAGCCGCCGCCCTGATTGACGTAGAGCGTGTGGGTCTCGTCGTCGAGATGGCTGACCAGCACGTCGGGATCGCCGTCTCCGTCGATATCGCCCACCGCGATCCCCATGCCGGCTTCGGGGCGACCGTCGGCGTTGACCGCCACGCCGCCCAAAAGAGCCTGGTCGTCGAAAGAGCCGTCGCGGCCGTTGATCCACAGCTGGTTAGAGGTCTGATCGTTGGCGACGTAGAAGTCGACCCAGCCGTCATCGTCGAAGTCGGCCGAGGCGACCCCGAGCCCGGAGGCCGCCAGGCCAGAGACGCCCGACTGGCTTTCGACGCGCGCGAAGCGGGGACCGCCTCCCCTGTCCCCGCGGTTGCGCAGCAGCCGATCCGGCACCGCCGAGTAGGCCAGAGGGCTGCAGTAGTCCTGCGCTCCGGTGTGGGACCGGCAAGGCTTATGCACGGCGATTTCGAAGGCCACGTAGTTGGCGACGTAGAGGTCGAGCCAGCCGTCGCGATCGAAGTCCGCAAAGCTCGCCGAGACGCTCCACCGCGGGTCCTCGGCCCCCGCTGCTCGGGTGATGTCCTCAAAACGCACCGCGCCGTCGCTCCCCGGGCCGAGGTTGCGCAGCAGCTGATTCTCGCCCCAGTTGGTGAGGTAGAGGTCCGTCCAGCCGTCGTTGTCGAAATCGCCCGCGGCCACGCCCATGCCGTAGCCGCGGGTCACGGCCACGCCGCTCTCGGCGGTCACGTCCACGAAGCGCAGGCTGCGGCTGCCGTCGGCGGCCACCCGCAGGTCGTTGCGCAGCAGGCGGTCGCTCGGCGAGCCCGCCGGCGCCTTGCCGCCCTGGGAAAGGTCGTGGCCCTGAACCAGGTACACGTCGAGGTCGCCGTCGTTGTCGTAGTCGACCAGGGCCACGCCGG
>JBCCLG010000571.1:0-4232 GCA_039027015.1 Acidobacteriota bacterium
ACGACCCCGCGTTGTCGACCGCCGAGACGAGCTGGTGGGGAGTGTGGGACTCGAACCCGCGACCCCCTGCGTGTAAAGCAGGTGCTCTAACCAGCTGAGCTAACCCCCCGGCGACCGGGGAGCGAATAATAATCAGACGCGCGCCTCGGAGTCAACGCCTCGAGCCGAGAAAGCCATCGACCTGCGAGCGGGCGTCCGCCGCGCCCGGAGGCGCTTCTCGAGGTAGACCCAGGCTCGATTTCCGGCCAGAATCCAAGCCCGCGCGGGCTGGCGAAACCATGACCAGTCCACACCAGAGACGCCTCGTCTCACCTCCCCTGGATCGGCGCGCAGCGGTTCTTTTAAACCCTCGCCGACCGCATAGACCTCGCAACTCACCCCGAGCAGCGAACCACACGGAGACTTCTTCCATGTTCACCGTCCCCGATCTCGCGTATTCCTTCGACGCTCTCGAGCCGCACATCGACACGCGCACCATGGAGATCCACCATGGCAAGCACCATGCGGCCTACGTCACCAACCTGAACAAAGCCCTCGAAGGGCATGACGATCTGCTCGCCAAGTCGATCGACGACCTCGTCGCCAACCTGGGCGAAGTGCCCGAAGCGGTGCGCGGCGCGGTGCGCAACAACGGCGGCGGCCACGCCAACCACACCCTTTTCTGGGACATCATGGGCCCGGGCGACAGCGCGCCCCAGGGCGACCTCGCCGACGCCATCCACCGCGACTTCGGAGACCTCGAGTCGCTCAAGGGTGCCATGAACAAGGCCGGCGCCACCCGCTTCGGCTCGGGCTGGTCCTGGCTGGTGAAGAGCGGAGAATCACTGGAGGTCCTCTCCACCCCGAATCAGGACAGCCCGTTGACCGACGGCAAGACGCCGATTCTCGGGATCGACGTGTGGGAGCACGCCTATTACCTGAACTACCAGAACCGCCGCCCCGACTATTTGGCGGCCTTCTGGAACGTCGTCAACTGGGAAAGAGTGGCCGCTCGCTTCGCCGGCTGAGGCCATCGACGCACTTTCTCTCGAAGCCCCGCTCCGGCGGGGCTTTTTTCATGCCTCTTTTTCCTCTTCGGGCGCCACCGGCCCTTGGCCGCCAGGAGAGTCTCTAAATCATTGAAAAAGCGCGACTTGCAATTCCGCCTCGCCGCCGTCCACCCTTCCTAACTTTTGTATATTGAGAATTTTGCACAAGAGTGATCAGTACGTACGCTTATTAGAAGCTCACCTAGATTACTAGTTCAATATTACGCCAATATCAGATTTCTACTATTCAACCATCGCAACGCACTGGGGCTTCACCTGGCCGATCTAGGAAGCAAGGCCCCGCACGTGAAGACCCAGCTCGCCACTTCAGGAGACACGGTTCCATGGAAACTTCCACCCGCAATCGTCGCATGACCAAAGTATTCAAAGCGCTGGCTGACGGCACCCGGCAGGAGATCCTGCAGCTGCTCGAAGACCAGCAGTACACCGTGGGCGAGATCGTCGCGAAGTTCGATCTTTCGCAGCCGACTATCTCGCGACATCTCTCGGTGCTCAAGGAAGCCGACCTCGTGACCGATCAGCGTCGCGGGCAGAACGTCATCTACCGGCTCAACGAGAACTCCCTCGCCGACTCCATGCGCCAATTCTTCGGCCAGTTCCGCAGCTGCCAGGAAGTTCTCCGCTAAGCGGGCGCCCGGGACTCGTAAGTCCCGCGGCGCGGCGCTTAGCCCGCTGAGATTCGAGATCCGCTTCCAGCCCCTGAACTTCAGTCCCCTGCCTCTGGAATCGGAAGGTGAACCGCAGCAGCTCCCGGCCGCCCGTCGATGAAGGCGCGGCCGCCGGCGTCCTGTTTGAGAGATTCCGTGCCTCATTCGCGAGGTCATTTTCGTCTCTGGTCGATCCTCGAGCGTCAAGAGCGCGAGATTGACCCTTTACCTCGACTTCTCTTGGGAGTTGCGGCTCACCCGCTCCTCTTGCGTGGAGCGCTCCATGCGGAGGCCTCTGCCGGCGACCACCCCTCCGATGTCGACAGCGGTCGCGCGGCGGGACGGGTTCCGCTTCGCTCTCGCAGTTCGCGCTCGGCGCTTCCCATCAGTACTCACCTTGCGTACAATCGCCCGCCAGCGGCCTTCGGCCCGCGGCAGCGCCAGCCCGCCCCGGTCCTTGAGAGCGACAGCCATCCCGGCGGTGACTCTTGAGATAGAAGCAGAGGCGACGCGGCAGGCCCGGAAAGCCCGCAAAGCTTTAGAAGCGAACAACTTACAGCATCGTGGCGGTGTAGCTCAGCTGGTTAGAGCGTGCGACTCATAATCCCAAGGCCTGGAAGGTCGAGGGATTTGCAGAACTAAGAAAGCCGCGTGCGACGCGGCTTTTTTGGCATCAGCCCTTGCGAGGTTGTTACTCCTGCGGACTGTTTGTATCTAGCGATGGCCACCTTGGTGGCCACTTTTGGTGGCCGTCTTCATAGCTTCTCGATTGCCGCTCTGGCGAGGTCTTCCCCTGCAATGGCGACAAAGAGGGCTGCGGCGAGAATGCAGATCGCGGCCCATGCGAGCCAGGGTATTTTCGCGCCGGCGCGGTTCTCGGCGACCTGGACGCTGAGAGCGCTCAGACTCTTACGCATCTTGTCGAGCGTCGTCTTGAGACCCATCTTGATCTCCTCGACATCTCGCTCGAGCAGCGACACTTTCGACTCGAGCCTTGAGAGCCTCTCGCGGTCGAGGCCGATTTCATCAATGCGGTCCTTGATCACAGAGAGCCAGGCAGGCTCCTTATCGGGCGGGACGTCGCTCATCTCCTCTGCTCCACGGTAAGGGTCGAGGCCCACGACCACGGCTGGTGCGTGTCGTGGCGGATCTGCGGAAGATAAGAGATGCTCTTGTCCACGCCCCCCGGCATGAAGGCCCAGAAGGTCAAGATACCTGCATCTGGATCCTCGGGCAAAATCGACACCAGAAAGTTCCCGGCTGAGCCCTGAGCGAGGTAGAGGCCCTGGAGGACGTCGACTACCCCGACTCTTGAGGTCGTCACAAAAGGCAGACGGGCGGCGAGGTAGCCAGGTCTTATCTGCGTCCACGCCGTGCCGTCCACCGTGCGCTCGGTGACCGAGAGGTCGGCGACGCTGATGGCGTGATCGGTCTGTAGCTCGAGAGCCATTCCGGGGCCGACGGCGAGGCCGCCAAGCTCGAGGTAGCCGTCGGGATTTTGAGTGTCGAGAATGTCGATGCGCCCATATCTGTATTCGCCCGGATCGAGGCCCCCTTGGCTGTCGAGAAGGACCCAGCCCGCGTCGGTCTGAAGCTTCTTCCGAGCGAGCTCGGAGATCGTGAGGCCGCTATAGCTCTGCGGGTCGGCGATCATCGGAATATAGCCAGTGTCGACGTCGTGCTCGATGTGCTCGGCGCGCCACTCGATCGCCTGAAGCTCCCACGGCGCAGGCGTAAAGCGATCGTCGCGCGGCAAGGCTTCGATCTTGACTGCGACGCCCTCTAGGCGAGCCGAGGCGTCTGGGTCGAGCCAGGGCGCATAGTCGAACAGCGTCTCGCGCACCCCGTTGAAAGACGCGGTGATGATCTGCTCGGCGACCACCTGGCCAAGCGCAGGGTCGCCACCGGCAGCGCCGCCAAGTACCGAGATCTTAAGTACCGCCGGCGTGTCACCTGTGGATCTCGCACGAAGGCGGATGCGCTGCACGTTGAGACCGCCAAACGGCGTATTCGGCGGAGCAGCAAAGCCGCACGTCCAGGAGTCCCCCGCGGATAGAGTCTCGGTGGGGCCGCCCTCGGCGTCAGCGTCAGCCCCTATATTCGACCTTTGCCCAAAGACCGGCGGCACATAGTCGGGCTGGATGATGCGCTCTAGGTTGCTTAGCCTGATGCGCTTGAGCGCGCTTGAGGTCGCGTTCGTGTTGGGCGCTGCGACTCCGGCAACAGGCCGCGGCCCGTCGCCGTCCCAGGCGATCCAGGTGTCGAGCATCGAGGAGACGCCTGAGGTCCTAAAAACCTCGGAGGGCGAGGAAGAGGTAAGCGTCTCGAGCGGCGTGGCTGCCGAGCCGGTGCGGATCATGAACGTCTCGATCCATGAAGGGATAGCAGAGATGATCAAAGCGTCGCTCATCGGGCGGGCCTCCAGAGGCAGAATTCAACATAACCCGCGGGCGTGAGCTTGAAGCAGAGGAGGACGAAGCCCTCGCCCTCGGCCACGGCCGGCAGATATTGAGACATCACGCCGACGGTGTCGCGG
>JBCCLG010000572.1:0-4216 GCA_039027015.1 Acidobacteriota bacterium
GCGGCACCGGAGCGCTCGCGCACCGCCGGCTCGCGGTCTGCGCCGAGGGCTACGAAAGTCGCGCGGTTCCCCGCGATTTCGATCTGCAGGCTCTCCCCGCGGGCGCCATCCTCGGGCGGCTGCGCCAGAATCGCCACGTCCGCCAGCCACCGCGGCTCGAGCCCCAGCCGGCGCCCGAGCTGTTCGCCCCTCGACGCCAGGTCGGCCTCGTCGCAGCGCGCGGCGATCGCTCCGCCGGCCGCGCTCGCCTGCGCCGTGGCCGCGCGGCGTGGCGCCTCGAATCCCTCGGCGCTGAAGATCTCCTCAAGCCGCCCGGAGCGCCCCTCGGGCGGTTCGGCGAGGGCGAGGGCCTGCAGCTCCGCGCCGCCGATCAGCACCGCCAAATCGGTGGCCTTGACCTCGAGGCTGCGCACCAGGCGGGCGATCCCGTCCCAGCGCTCGTCCCCCGAGCCCCCGTTCGGCGCCCAGGCCCAGGCGCAGACCCCGCCCGACGGGCCCGCGGCGACCGCGCCGCTCCAGGACGCGCTGCGCAGGTCGAGCACCACGCGGCAGCGCGGCTTTCCGGCGGCCGGCGCGCAGGCTCCGTCCCCTAGGCGGGCTGCCGGCGGGAAACCGCCGGTCATGACGCCGCCTCGGCGCAGGGCACCACGCGGGCGATCTCCTCGTCCGAGGTCTCCCCGCGCTCGACGAGGTCCCGCGCCCGCTCGGTCATGGGCCGGAATCCGTGGCCGGCGGCCAGCGCCCCGAGCTCCTGCGGGCCCTCGCCACGCATCACGGCCGCCGCCATCGGCGGACCCATCTCGAGCACCTCGGCCACGCACAGCCGTCCGCGGTAGCCGCTGCCGTCGCAGCGCACGCACCCGCTACCGCCGCACGCCGAGCAGGTGCGCCGAACCAGGCGCTGGGAGACCGCGGTGCGCAGCACCTGCGCCAGCAGGGCGCGGTCGGCCCCGAGCTGGGCGAAGCGATCGAAAATCTGCAGCGCACCCGCGGCGTGCACCGTGGTGAGAACCAGATGGCCGGCCAGGGACGCCTGGAGCACGAGGTGGGCGGTCTCAGGATCCCGCGTCTCGCCGACCAGGATGACGTCCGGATCCTGACGCAGCACGCTGCGCAGAACCCCGGCAAAGTCGAGGCCTGTCTCCCGGCGTACGGGAATCTGACGCAGGCGAGGCGAGCGGATCTCGACAGGCTCCTCGATGGAGACGATGTTGCGTCGATCGCCGTCGAGGGTGCCGAGCAGCGAATGCAGGGTGGTGGTCTTGCCGCTGCCGGTGGGGCCGGCGAGGACGATCAAGCCCTCGGGCAGGGCGGCGGCGCGGCGCAGCATGCCTTCGCTCTCGGCGTCGATTCCGAGGGCGCCCAGAGTCGGCACCTCGCCCTGGCGCGAAAGAACGCGCAGGACCACGCATTCGCCGCGGTCCCCCGGCAGTACCGACACGCGGATCGACACCGGAGCTTCACCGTCGTCGATCTCGAACTGACCGTCCTGGGCGAACAGGCTCTCGCCGAGGGCCAAACCCGAGAGAGCCTTGATGCGGCCCAGCACCCGCTCGAAAAGCCACGGCGGCGGCGCCACGCGCTCCGAGAGCAGGCCGTCGACCCTGAAGCGAACCCTCGGACCGAAGCCGGCACGCTCCAGATGCACGTCGCTCGCGCCCTCGGCCAGCGCCGCCTCCAGGGTCAGGCGCACGTAGCGCGGCGCCGGGGAATCGGCGATCGCGTCGGGATCCTCGAAGGAAGGCTCCCCGGCGCTCTCCTCCTCGAGGCCCGAGACGAATTCGAGCACTCGGCCGCTCGGCCCGTAGCGCGAATCCCACAGCTCGCGAAAGCTCTCGGCGCCCATCGCCTCGAGCAGTGCGTCCTCGTGACCCAGGCGGGCCAGGGCCTCGCTGCCGCGCTCGTCCTCGGGCTCGGTGGAGCCGGCCACCAGGCGCCCGTCCTCAAAGCGGAGGGGAACCACCCCCCGCCGGCGCGCCACGTTGGCCGGCACCAGCTCGAGGGCCTCGAGCAGCGAGAGCGGGCCGCAGCGCGGGCCGTCCTGGCCGGGGGGTCGAGTCGCGGCGGGGCTCGTCATCGAAGGCTCACTCCACCGAAAAGCTCATCAGCTCGACCGGCACCTGGCTCAGCGAGGCGATCAGGCCGATGCCCCGGCTCGACGGATTGTCGTTCCCCGAGGCCTCGCTGTAGGTGATCAACACGCTCGACACCTCGTCGTTGAAGAAGACCCGCAGGGTGCCCTCATCCGAGCCGGGGGACACGTTGACGCCGTCGCGGGCGGTGGCGGTGGACATGGAGATGTCGAAGCTAGGGAGGGTCGAGACCGCCTCGAGCTGGGGGGGCGCGTCGGGGCTGGTGATCTCCACCTGATCGATGCGCGCATCCTCGCCGGCGCCGGCGGCAGACCAGTCGAGGTCCGAGATCTCGAATTCGAGATCGCTCACCGGCTCAGAGAAAGTCACGAGAATCTCGATCGGCGAAGCGCCCTGCGCCGAAGCCGGATTGAAGATCAGCCCGAGATCCACGGAGTCGCCGAAGATGTCGGCGGTAAACCCGGGGCCGTCGACATAGGGCGAGCTGACCAGGATGTTGGTGCCCCCGAAGTCGACCAGGTTGTCGAGGGTGCCGAGGGCGGTGGGCGTCACCTCGATGGTGATGTCAACGCCGTTGCCCATGGTGTAGGTGTTGGTGAAATCGCCGTCGTTCCAGGTCACCGCGGTCCAGTCGAGGCCGGCCTGGCCCCACGCCACCGGAGCGGTGGCCAACAGCAGAGCCGTCGCCAGAATTCGCGCCTTGGAGAACTTCACGCTAAACAGTCGCCGCATGTCATCGATCCTCAGGTTTTTGAGACGGAACAGCCCCCCGAGCCGAGGCCGCGGGAGCAGAAGAATGGGCCGAGAGAGGGGCCCAGGGATTGGACGGCCACGGAGCCGCGGCCGAACTTTCAGAACCCGCCTCAGCCGCGCCTTCTGGGGCTGTTGCGGGCTGGGCGCCGTGGCTCAAGAGGATTCGCTGCAGCTCCTCCTCCACCACCGCCGCCGAGCGCGCGGCTAGCGTCTCGTGCAGGCCCACGACCTGCATGTGCAGCCTCAGCAGCTCGACGCTGGTGTCGGTGGCCAGGGTGCTCGAGCGCACCGCCAGCATGCCGAGGGCCCACACCGACACGAAAATCAGGCCCACGACCAAGAGGGGTGCGGTCAGGGCGCTCGCCTTCATGAGCCGGGCCTCGGCCGAGCGCTCAACTCCGCTCCGCGCGGCCTCCCTTCGATCAGCACCTCGGTGCGCGGGGCGTCGGCGATCAGGTGCTCCAGGCCCAGCGCCAGGGCATCGCGCGCCGCCGGCGGAGCCATATCCAAAGAAGGCCGCGAGGCCGGCACCATCGGGGTGAGATGCTGCGGCGGTGCCTGGGTAGCGCAGCCGCCGAGAAGGGCCGTGGAGAGCAGAAACGCCGCGAGCGACGCCAGAGACCAAAAACTTCTTGAGGGGCGAGGGTCATCCATCGCGATCTCCCGCGTCGAGGGCGGCGGTCACCAGAACCCGGCCGACCGCGGCGGCGGCGTGGGTTGGCGGGCACGGCGCGCCCGTGAGTCGTTCGAGGGTCTTGATCTCCAGGCGCACGGCGCGCGCCAGGCTGGAGGCCGAGTCCGCCGGATTGCCGCGCACCCGCTCCTCAAAAACCAGCGACGCGAGGCGCACCAGGGTCGGCGCGAGCCGCTCGGCCGGCAGGTCGGAACTCACCCGGGCGAATCGGCTCCGGGGGTCGACCGCGGCCGGGCCCTCCGCCGCCTCGACGGTGGCGAGGGCGAAGCCCACCAGGTGGCGAAGATCCGGCGCGCGGGCGGCCAGGAGATCGACTGCGCGCCTGACTCGCTCGACGGCAGCCTGCGAAGCACCCAGGATCTCGATCTCGGGCGGCTCGCCGCTCCAGCCCAAGGCGGGCTCGGTGAACGACACGCCGACGCGCGGCGCCACGTCCCGCCCGCCGGGCAGCGGCCTGCTGGCGCGCAGGATCTCGCCCTCCGGAATGCTCGCCGGCCCGGGCCCTGGGACGGCTCCGCGAGGCCCTGCGAGGGCGGCGAGGGCAATCGCCCGCTCCTCCATGGACAGAGCGTCACCGGCCAGGGAGGCCAGAAGCTCGAGCCCCTGGGAATCGCCGCCCAGGGCCTCGAGGCGCAGCCGCGGCTCGAGGCCGGCCGCCGCCTCAGCGCGGCGCGCC
>JBCCLG010000573.1:0-4215 GCA_039027015.1 Acidobacteriota bacterium
CGCCTGCGCCACAAGCCGCCTGAGGGCGGAGCGAGCCGCGAGCACACCCACCCGCTGCGCTTCGCCGAGGTGCCGCCCATGGAGCTGGCCTCGGACGACGAGCGCCTGGCGGCCGCGGCCGCGGGCTTCGCCATGCTGCTTCGCGAATCGGCCCACCGCGGCTCGCTCACCTGGCGAGACGTGCTCGGCCTGGCGGAGTCGGCGGTCGGCGAGGATCCCCACGGCTATCGGCGCGGCTTTCTCGATTTGATCCGCCGGGCCGCGGCCCTCGCCGCCGCCGGCTTCGGCGAGTCGCTGCCGTGGCGCCCGTGAGGAGAGCGGCAGGCGCGGCCGAGCCAAAGGGCCCCCGGAGCCTTCGCCTGCACGCCGCGGCGCTCGCCTTCCGCGGCCGCGCGATCGTTCTGCCCGGGGAGAGCGGCTGCGGGAAATCGACCCTGGCGGCGGCTTTGGCCGCCCGCGGCTGTGACCGAGGGACCTTCCTGATCGCCGACGACGCGGTGCTTTTCGACTCACGGCGCTCTCTCCTGTGGGATCCGAGGCATCCGAGCGAGGGTCTTGCGGTCGGGGCGATCCTCTTTACCCGCTTCTCGCCGCGGCCCGGCGCCCGTCTCGAAACCGCCCCCTTAAGCGCCGGGCACGCCGCGCTGGCGCTCCTGCGCCACGTGATGACGCCCGATCTTTCGGGGCTGCTCGGCGATCTGGCCCGCTTCGCCGCGGGCGCGCGGTGCCTGGCCGGTCCCCGGGGGGACGCCGGAGAGGCGGCCGACGGTCTTCTCGACCGGCTCGAGGGGGCTTGGTGAGCGCCGGGAGGGAGCGCGTGCTGCTCGAGCTGGCGCGTCACCGCGCCGGGCTCTCGCCGCCGCCGCGGCTGCCTGCCGAGCCCCAGGCCCTGGGCGAGCTGTGGCGGCGCGCCAGCGAGGAGGGGCTGCGCGGTCTGCTGGTGGAGCGGGCGCTTCGCCAGGGGCTCAATGAGCCGCGCCTCGAGCGCGCGCGGCTTGAGGATTTCGCCCACGCCTCGCGCCTGATGGCCTTCGGGCGGCGCCTCGGCCGGCGCCTCGAGGAGCGCGGCGGCCGGGGGCTCCTCGTGCTCAAGGGCGCTGCGCTGGTGGACGAGATTTACGGCGGCAGGCTGGCCCAGCGGCCGATGTCGGATCTCGATCTGCTCCCGCACCCCGAGAGCCGCGCCGAGACGCGCGCCCTGCTGCTCGAGGAGGGGATGCGCCCGGGCCACGCCGGCTGGCACGGACCGGACGGCCTCGAGGTCGACCTGCACGAAGATCTGGTGGGCAGCGAGCTGCTCCGGGCGCGCCGGGCCGCCTTCCGCTTCGACACCGAGCGGCTCTTCGAGCGAGCCCGGCCGCTCGGGGCGTCGTCGCCGGGCCTGCTGCGGCTCGGCCAGATCGACCAGGCGCTCCATCTGTCGGTGCACGCGCTCAAGCACGGCTTCGGCCGCTGGATTTGGCTGCTCGATCTCGCGCTCCTGCTGCCGCGTCTGCCCGGGCCGGAGACCGTGCTCGAGGCCCGGCGTACCGGCTCGGCGCGCGCCCTGGCCTGCGCCCTGCGGGCTCTCGAGGCCGCCTTCGGCGCGCCGCCGCCTCGCTGGGCCGCCGCGCTGCCGACCCTCGGGAGCTTCGAGCGCGCCTACGTGGACGCCGCGACCCTCGAGCGCCCCGGGGTGGGTCTGGGCGGCGCCGTCACCGCTCTTTCGATCGACGGCTGGCGGGACCGCGGACGCTATTTGGCGGAGCTGCTGTGGCCCGCCGAGAGCACCCTGCGCGCCGCCGAGGGCGGAGCGGGAAGCCGTGCAGCCCTGCGCGTCAGCCGACTGTTGAGAAAAGCCCTGCCCGGCTCGGTGCGCTGGCTCGAGCTGTGGCGCCGCGGCGTATGATGGCGGGCATGCCTCAAGCCTGCCAACCCAAAACGCTTCTCCTCCTCGCTCTGGCCCTGCTCGCGGCGCTCGCCGCGCCCGCGACGGCGGCAGCCCACGCGTCGGATCTTGCGGAGCCGGATCTCGCGGAGCCGGAACCCGCGGAGCCGGAACCCGCCATTGACCGTCTCGCCATCGAGGGCGTGTGGGTCAACGCCGCGGGCGATGGCCTGATCGAGATCCGACGGCAGGGCGAGTCGCTGATCGGGGTGATCCTCGGCGGCACCGACGGCGGCGACCGCCTCGATGCGCTCAACCCCGACCCCGCCCTGCGCTCTCGCCGGCTGACCGGCCTGACCATCCTCGAGGGCTTCGGCCGCGTGTCGAACGAGCGCTGGACCGGCGGCACGATCTACGACCCCAACAACGGCAAGACCTACCGCTGCAACCTCGAGCTCGAGGACGAGTCGACCCTCAAGGTGCGCGGCTATCTCGGCGTCTCGCTCTTCGGCCGCACCGAACGCTGGACGCGCCGCGCCGAGTCGCGCTAGCCGGAGGCCGGCTCCCCGGAGGCCGGCTCTCCGGAGTCCGGCCGAGGCCCGCGAACGATGGCGGGCGCCGCGAGGGCCTTGCCGCCGTCGGGAACGTCCTCGGCCACCAGAGCGTTGGCGCCTACCAGGGCGCCGTGACCGATGCGCACGGGGCCGAGAACGCGGGCGCCGGCGCCGAGAAAGACCCCGTCGCCCAGGGTCGGCATGCCCTCGAGGGTAGCGATCTGAGTGGCGCCCAGGGTGACCTGCTGCATCATCGTGCAGTCCGAGCCGATCGAGGCCCATTTGCCGACCACGATGCCCTGACCGTGGCCGATCAGCAGGCCCGGTCCCACCGAGGCCGAGGGCGAGATCTCGACGCCGGTCACCAGCTGGCTGAGGCGGCCGATCACCGGCCCGATCACCGGGATGCCCCGCTTCTTGAAGAAGTGCGCGCAGCGGTGCAGAACCACGGCCTGGAAGCCGTTGTCGAAGAGCAGCGACTCGAGGGTGAGCTTGAGGGAGGCTCTGGGCTTTCCGAGCTTGAATTCGGCCAGGCGCCGCAGGTCGTGTCGCAGGTTCTCGAGCATGGTGTCGGGGTCCGGGCGGCAGGGTATCAGCCGCGACGGCGACGGCGCGCGCCCTCTCGGGTAAAGTCCGGCGATCGTGAGCGCCATCGAAGAAACCGCCCGCAAGATGATGACCTCGGCCGGGGCCGCCACCGTGTCCCAGGTCTGGCGGATCACGGTGACTTTCCTGACCCACATGGCGCTGCGCCGGCTTTTGACGCCGGAGGAATTCGGCCCCTGGACGTGGGCCGAGCCCCTCTTTCTCATCCTGGCCCAGGCGCGCGATTTGGGGGTGCCCGCTCACCTGGTGCGCGATCCGGGCCGGCCCTACGGCAATTTCCTGCGCCTTCAGCTCACCTGGGGGGTGGCGTTCGGCGGCCTCATTTTCCTGAGCGCGCCGCTGCTCGCCCACTTCTACGAGGACTCGAGCGCGCCGATCGTCTCCATGGTGCGGGCCCTCTGCCTCTTTCTCGTGGTGCAGGGCCTAGGGGCCGTGGCGATGGTCTATTTCGAGGCCGAGCTGGAGGTCGCCAAAACGATCCCCGCCGAGCTGGCGCGCAACACCGTCTTCGCCGTGCTTTCGCTCTCCCTGGCGTGGAACGGCCACGGCGTGTGGAGTCTGGTGATCGGCCACATCGCGGCCGCCGCCACCTACGCCGGCATGCTGTGGTGGGCCGCCTGGGGCGAGCGGCGCGCCGGGCGCATGGCCCTCGATCTGCGGCCGGGCACCCTCGAGATGGTGCTCCTGAGCCTGCCTTTGATGGTCATGTCGATGCTCGAGCAGCTGGTGATGAAGCTCGACGCCTTCATTCTCGCCCTGCGCTACGACAGCGAGATCGTGGGCATCGCCGGCCTGGCGATCTACGCCGTCTTCTTCTTCTCGCGCATGCTCGCCGACCCGGTGGGCCGGGCGCTCTACCCCGCCCTGGTGCGCTACGCCGAGCGTCCGGCCCGCGCCTTCGAGGCGTTCAGGCTGGCGACCGTGCTGCTGGCCAGCATGGCGGTGCCGCTGGCGTTTTTTCTCTACGTAAACGCCGAGCTGGCGGCGCTTTTTCTCGGCGGGTCGAAGTGGGTGGACGCCGCCGACTATCTTCGCTTCCTGAGCCTGGTGCCGCTCATGAGGCCGCTCGCCATGTTCGGCGTCGAGTTCCTGCTCACCCGCCATATGGATCGCCTGCTGGTCGCCTACAACTTGAATATCCAAAGTGAATTCCGCAGGACTCGAAGAGCGCACATCAATTTGATAATC
>JBCCLG010000574.1:0-4208 GCA_039027015.1 Acidobacteriota bacterium
CTTCGCCGCGACGGCGACTTCTCACTCGACGACCTCCTCGAGGCCGACACTCAATCCTCCGCCTACCACGACCCGTCGGAGGTCGGTCGGTTCTACGCCCTCTCCTGGGCGCTGGTGCACTATCTGCTCTCCGGCGGCGAAGAGGAGATCGATCGCGCGGTCGATTACTTTGTGCGCCTCCTCGAGGGCGAGGCGCCCGACGGAGCGTTCGAAGACGCCTTTGGGCGCAGCCTCTCCGGCATGGAGGAGGAGCTGCGCACGTATCTCGATACCGGCAACTTCGCGACCACCGTGGTGCGCCTGCCGGCTTTCGACACGTCTCGGATCACCGTCCGCCGCTCGGCGCCGGCCGACACCCTTTACCACCTCGGTGACCTGGCCGCTCACCTGCGCATGACCGACTCGGCGGAGGCCCACTTTCAGGCGGCTCTCGACGCCTCGCCTCAGCACGCCGACACCCACGCCGGCCTCGCCCTGGTGCGCAATATTCAGGAGCGCTGGCAGGAGGCCGAGATCCTCTATCGCGACGCCGTCCGGCTGCGCGCCCAGCGGCCCCTGAGCTACCTGCTCTACGGCCGGCACTCCCTGGTGGGCGCCCAGCGAACCACCGGCGAGGAGGCCTCGGCGCGCGCCGAGCGCGCGCGCGCCGCGCTCGATACGGCGATCCGCCTCTCGCCGGATTTCGGCGAGGCCCACGCCCTGCTGGCGGCGGCTGAGATGCAGGACGGGGGCGACGCCGAAAGCGCGCTGAGCTCGGTGCGAAGAGCCCGCGAGCTGCTGCCCTCGAGGCTCGATCTGGTGGAGCTGACGATCAAGGTGCACCTCAAGCGGCAGGATGTGGAGGCCGCCCAGCGCACCCTGCTGCGCGAGCTGGAGCCGCGAACCCAGGACCTCGATCAGGTCAACCGCGCCTGGGAGGACATCGAGCGCACCGAGCTTCTGATCGGCGCCGAAAAGGCCTTCGAGAAGGGCGAGCTCGAAGCGGGGCTCGAGCTCTTCGATCGCGCCGTCGATCTCACCACCGAGCCGGCTCTGCGCCAGCGGCTGGAGACCGAGCTGCTCCGTCTCCAGGAGAGGGTGGAGGAGCGAAAGTCTTCGGCGCGAGCGGGCGGTTCCGGCGAACGCTAGCGGTCAGGAGACGCCGCCGCGCCGCCGCTCCGCCCCGTCAGAGGGTGCCCATGAAGCGCTGCGCGTCCTGCAGCACCGAGCGGAAGTCTTCCCGGTCGTCCTCCTGCACCGAGTCGATCAGCTCGTCGAGGGCCGCCCGCGCGGCCTTGTAGACCTCGCCTCGGTGCGGGTTGAGCTGCTGGATATCGTAATAGAGGTCCGGGTCTTCCGAGAGCACGGAGGTGGCGGTGCCGGCCTGGCGGTTGTAGGTGGTCGAGGCGCAGGCCTCGAGCTCGGCGACCCCGAGACCGGAGCGGGAGAGGGCGCAGCCGAAGACCATGGCCGAGAGGTGCGCCAGTCCGAGCAGCCAGCCCATCAGGCGGTCGTGGTGGTCGAACGGCACCGGCACCAGCTTGGTGTACGGGTGGCGCAGCCAGCCCTCGATAGCGGTCTTTTCTTCCTGGGGATCGCGGCGGCAGGCGAGCACGAAGGTCAGGGACTCGTAGACTGACTTGGAAGGGCCGAACATCGGGTGCAGGCAGGCGACCGACACGCCCAGCTCGTCGGCGCGCTCGAGCTGCGGGCGCAGGGCGTCTTTCACCGAGGCGATCTCGATGATCAGCCCGCGGGGGCGAGACTCAATGACCCTGCCGAGGGTCTCGGGAGTGCGGCCCAGGGGGACCGACACCCAGATCGCGTCGTAGAGGTCGAGATCCTCCAGCTCTTCCAGGGAGCCGAAGCGCCCTCCGGAGCTGGGCAGCAGCGAAAGGGCCGGATCGACCACGTCGACCCGGTGGCCGAGCTTCTGGGCGAAGCTCTCGAGCCATCCGCCCATATTGCCGGCGCCTCCCAGGATCAGCATGCGCTGGCCGCCCTCGGACTTGAGGGCCACGCCGAGCCGGTGCTGGCGCTCCACCGAGCCGCGCATGACCGCCGCGAAGATCGACTCCATGACCTCCTCGGACACGCCGCACGCGTCGGCGTGCTGGCGCGCCCGGGTGAGCACCTGATTGTGCACCTCGGGCGCGAAGATCGGCCGGTCCGGGCCGATCTTCTCGCGCCCCACCTCCTCGGCGAGGGCCATGCGCCGGTGCAGCAGCTGGAGGAGGGTGCGGTCGACCTCGGCGATCTGCTCGCGCACCCCCCGCAGGCGCTCGGACCTGCCGTCCTCCAAGGGCTTCCCGTCCTCCAAGGGATTCAGCTGAGCTTGTCCCAGTCCGAGTCCGGGGCGTCCAGGGCGATCGCCAGACCGCCGTCGGCGCCGGAGAAGACCGCGTCCTTGACCGACTTGATCTTGCCGCCGCCGAGCGGCTCGAGGGCGGCCTCCAGAGCGGGTCTCAGGCCGGGCAGCTGGGAGGTGCCGCCGGAGAGGATGATGTTGTTGCGCACGTCGGCCTGGAAGCCCGGGTCGACCCGCGGCAGCAGATCCAGCATGGCCTCGGTGATCGGCTCGACGATCGATTCGCAGGCGGTTTGCAGCATCTCGGTGATGTCGAACTCGGTGGGCCTGCCGTTGACCGGCGCGGTCACCTTGACCGGGCCCTGGGCCTCGCCCACGAAGCCGTGCTTCTCCTTCCACTCGCGCACCATGTAGATGGTGACGCTGGCTTCGGGATGGCGATCGGTGAAGAGCTTCATGAGGAATTCGTCGATCGAATCGCCGGCGTTGGTCAGGGTGCGCTGGTCATCCTCGGTGGGGAAGTGGCCGCGCATGATGCAGAAGTCCGTGGTGCCGGCGCCGATGTCGACGATCATGCTGTGGAGAAGGGCGTCGAGTCCGTAAGCCACGGCGAAGGGCTCGGAGACGATCATCATCGAGTCGACGGTGCCCTCGAGGGCCTTGCGCAGCTGCTGCTTGTTGACCCGCATGGCCTCGGCGGGAACGCCCACCACGGCGCGCACCTGCGCGTCTTCGCCTTTCTTGCCCTTGCCTTTTCCGTCGCCCTCGGGCTGGACCGCCAGCTCGAGCAGCTGCTGGAGCAGTTCGCGTACCGCCGCCAGGTCCTTGTCGGACCCCTCTTTGATCAGGCCGCGCTCCAGGGGCCTGTGCAGGTCGACCATCGAGCGGCTCTTGACCGCCTCTTCGCCGATCAGCACGCTCTTTTTCAGCACTTTGCGGGCGACCATATCCACCGGCCAGCCGACGTAGCTCTCGATGACGTGGCGTTGGCCGTTGGAGGCGGAAACGACGCTGCGCGATGTGCCCAGGTCGACTCCGACATTGATCACGTTGCTCTCGCTCATCCGTCAGCTCCCTTCGCTTCCGATTGGTTCGTCTCGTCGGCGTAGCTCCGGATGCCGCGCGACAGCGCTTCGGCGATGTGCTGACGGTAGAGCGGGCGGGCCAGAAGCTTGGCTTCCTGCTCGTTGGACAGACATGAAACCTCGGCGAGGATGGCGGGCATCTCGGTGGCTACTAATACCATGAAAGGCGCGGTTTTGACGCCTCGATCTTTGAGAGTCGGGTTCTGGCGCAGCAGCGATCGATAGAGCGAGCGCTGCACCTGCTCCGCGAGCTGGCGGCTCTCGTTCTGGCGTACGCCGGTGTAGAGGCCCTCGAGGAGGGTCTTCATATCGGCCAGGGAATAGCCCGAGCTGCTGAGGTTTTCACGGCGGGTCAGCTCGGTCAGCTCGGGGTCGTCGGTGGGGCCGAGAAAATAAGTCTCGAGGCCGCGCACCGAGCGCTCGGCGATCCAGTTGATGTGGATCGACACGAAGAGATCGGCGCGCAGGCTGTTGGCCTGCTGGGCGCGCTCGCGGAGGGAGACCGCGTGATCTTCCTCGCGGGTCAGGTGCACCTCAAAGCCCTGCTCGACCAGGAGATCCCGCAGGCGCAGGGCGATGTCCAAGGTCATGACCTTTTCTACCAGGCCGCCGCCGGTGGTGCCCGTGTCCTGGCCGCCGTGGCCCGGATCGAGCAGAATGCGCCTCACGGCGAGCGGAAAGACGTCGAAGTCGATCGGCCGAGGGGCCTCGAAAACCGGCGTCACCACCACGGGCTCGCGCGCCGGAGCGGGCCCGGCCGTGGTCAGCTCTACCGCGGGCAGCTCACTCTCCGGGGCCGGGCGCAGGACGGCCGGAAGGGCCAGGGCGGCGAGGCC
>JBCCLG010000575.1:0-4208 GCA_039027015.1 Acidobacteriota bacterium
CGCGAGCCCACGCGCTTCGGTAGACCCAAACTCCGCCTTCTGGGTCAACGCCGACGGCACCGGGATGTTCACCTCCACCGAGACCTGGCAGGAGGTCGAAGACACCCGGCGGCGTCAGACGCTCGACGCTGACCAAAGGCTCACCGCCGAGCAGACCGTGGTCCTCGGCCGCACTCCCGTACCGTCGCTCCTCGGCACTTACGATTTTGGCGACTACCGGTCCGCGCAGCAGGTCGAGCCCTGGGGAGTCAAAGAGGTGCGCTCCAAGGCCTACGTGGTCCTCTCGAATGATCAATACCAGGTCGTTGAGGCGGACGGCTCTCCAGCCGGGCCGCCCGAAACCCGCACAGGGCGCCCGCCCGTGCCGCTTTGGCGCCGATCGCCCTGGACAACCTTGATGCAGCACCCGGTGGAGCTGCTCCTCGATGACGAGCTTCTCGCCGACTGGTTCGGCCGCCGCACCCGGGTGCTGAACTCTCAATACGTGCAGTCGATCGAGGAGGCTCGGCGGGTGCTCGAGCAGGCGCTCCTCGAGGAGCTGAGCTTCGAGCTGACGGTGAGGCGTCCCGAGACCTTCGCGCAGCCAGGGGACACTGTTCTCCTTCTCGACCGGCGTCAGCGCTTCTACCGCCGCGCCCTCATCTGGAGCCGGCGCCGCTCGCGGAGCCTCGACCCGCCGCGCGCCGACGCTGAATACCGGCTGCTCGCGCCGCTCGAGTACGAGCTAGGCAGCGGCGGGGAGCC
This sequence comes from Acidobacteriota bacterium, assembly GCA_039027015.1. Lineage (GTDB taxonomy): Bacteria > Acidobacteriota > Thermoanaerobaculia > Multivoradales > J023 > JAUIJL01. Next base: position 745 of record JBCCLG010000575.1, read on the forward strand.
TTCCTGATGCGGACTCTGCGCCACCGGCGGGGCCCGAGACGTCAGCTCGATCGCCTCCTGCGACGCGTTCAGCAGCGCTCGGCCACCACCGTACCCAAGCGCGTTGTGGGTCGCGGCCGCGACGGCGTGGAGTTCCACCTGCGCCTTGACGGCAACTGCCCGACGCGCGCCACCATCGATTCCCACGCCACGGGCCAGGTCACCCTGCAGCCCGCCCAGGCCCTCTCGAGCCGCGGCGTAGTCGGCCTTGGCCAGGGCCTCGAGATCTTCGCAGGCGCCGTCCGCGTCGACCGTCAGGAGCCCCGCGAGCTCGTCAGGGGCACCACCCAGGAGGTCACGATTTTCGGACGGGGCTTTCGCTCCTCGCAGACCTGGCAATACCTGCTGCCGCCGACCCTCGAGGAGGCTGAGCTGCCGAATCCCTCGATCGAGGTCGAGGAAGCCGAATTCATAGACAGCAGCGAGGCCAGGCTCACGGTGGCCGTGGCGGCGGACGCCGCACTCTACGGATCGGCGCCGATTGCCTTTGACCCTGGCGGCAAGAGGCCAGGCCCTCCGGATCGCCCGACGGTTCTCACCGGCCGGGCCGAAGACTTCTATGCGGTGACTCAGGCGACGGCGGCGTTTTTCGCCTACTGGGCGACCTTCGCAGGCGAGGCCGTCTGGCTCGCAGCGGAGCTAGACGCCGAGGGCGCCGTCTCTCGGTGGCTGGGCTTTCTCGAGCGTCAGGTCGACCTCGACTCGAGACTCCAGATCTCCCGCGCTGCGCCGATTCTCGAAGATCCAGAGGGCCGGGTCGGAGCGGGGAGCCTCCTCCAGCCGTTCAGTGACCAGCTCTATTGCCACGACTTCGAGAACGGCGTGATTCACGTGGCCGAGTGGTTCGAGGAGAGCGTCGCGGGCGCTGCGGCCTGGCAGGGCGAGGTCTACGCCGTGGTTCACGAAACCCGGACCGCCGGGGTGACCTCGCGGTGTCGCCTGATCCGGCTTCCACCCGATCTCAGCTCCGAGGCCACCGTGCAGCGGATCGACCTCGACGTCGGCGGTACCGAGATGGAGTGGTTTGACGCTCTCGGCGTGGCGATCGGCTCGTCCTCGGCGTGGGTCGCTGTCGACTGGACGGACCTTGCGACCTTCAACTTCGGCTATCAGACCTGCGTCCTGCCGTTTGCGGATGACGAGCCGCCGAGTCAAGCGCCTCTCCCGCGCGGAGAGGCCGCGGGCCCCACCAGTCTCGGCCTGCCTTACGAGCCGGGAGGCGCGGTGCGCGGTCCCTGGCTGTGGCAGGGAGGGCTTGGCGGTGAGACCGAAACCGGGGCCTGGCGGAGATTCGTTTCGCCCGGCCGCGGCGAGGAGGGAGGCCCCGGTCTCGGCGAGGGCCTTTTGCTCTGGGACGGCTCGATTGCACGGATTGGCGACCTCGCCAATCCCGGGCAGCGAACTCTCAGCATCCCGGCGGCGGTCCATCCGGACCTCGGTCTGGTCGGACCTCCCACTCTGGTTTTTCCAGCTTCCTAGGAGGAGGAAAGATGCTCGAGTTCAGACTTGAAGACGGCACCTCGCTGGGCGAGGCGGGTTTCGATCTGGGGATCCTTCAAGCCAGCGCGGCTTCAGAACCTCTTCGGCTCGACATCGCCTACAGGTGGGGTGAGCCCGCGGGCGAGATCCTCGAGGATCTGATTTTCCGCCTTGCGACCGAAGACCCCGAGAGGTCGGGAGTCGGCCTCATGAAGGGCGTCCCTCCGCAGGATGAGCTGTGGGCCCGGGCGCGCTTCGTCGGTCAAAACAACGCGGCTGACCCCCAGCAAGCCGATTTCAGGACCGACTGGCTGCCCCTCGGGGCCTACCTCGCGATTCCGTTCCCCACCCTTCACGCAGGCTGCTCACGCCGCGTCGAGCTGGTGTGGCAGCTTCCCTATTCGGCCCAAGGATCCTGGGTTTTCCTTCCGACGGTCGACTTCTCAGAGCACTCGAGGGCTCTAGCCTCTCCGCATCCGCTCCCGGGGATCGTCACAGGTGCGGGGGATCGCGCTCGGTCGGGACTGATCCGCGGCGGCCAGCTCTCGGTTTCAGATCCGCCTGATGATCAAATCCACATCGCGCCCTGTCAGCTCTTAGCCTCGGGCGAGATCCTGGGCCGCGCCGCCGTTTCTCTTGCCCTCGATCGCGTCGACGGCGCGGGCAACGCCCTCGAGGACGGCGCGATCTACAGGGCTCGCCTGGCCCTGACCGCGGACGCCGCCGTGGAAGCTCGCCGCGGCGAAGCCGGCCTCGAGCCCGCTGCTCCTCCTCTAGAGCCCCAAGACGTGGCGTCCCTGGGCCTTATCCGCGTTGAGGCCCCTGACGGCGGAGGCCTTCCCGTGATCGAAGCGGAAGACCTCGAGGAGGGCGCGATCTTCGACCGATTCCGAATCGAGGCGATTCCGGACCGCCTCGAGGTGAGGGTTCACGCTGGCGACGCGGTCGGCGGCGGAACGTGGCGTTTCTGGCGGCTCCCTTCGCCGGCGATCGCTCTCCCCGCCTCCAGCATGAGCTACCTCTGGCAGCTGGCCGACGGCCGATACGACGTGACGCCAGACCCCAAGCCGCCCGCGCCGACGGCCCTGGGGCCCTGGGCCAAGATCGAGACCGACGAAACGGGGGTTTTGAGGCTCGAGGATCGCCGAAGCCTCTCCGGGCAGAGCGTGGTCCTGACTCTCGAGGGAGAGGTCCTGGCCCCAGGGCCGGTAGGCCGTCTTCTGGTGCCGGTGAATCTTCAGGTCGACAGGGTGCTGGTGACTCTTGACGCCGAGCCGACGGGTCCCGTGAGCTTCGATCTCTTGGCAGACGGTGAATCGCGCCTCGTGCCTGAGACCCTGCCGTCCTTCGATCTTGGAGGCCCTGTCCTGCATTCGGAAGCGCTCCTTGAGACGGCGCGATGCTTCGCGGGAACCGTGCTCGAGCTGCACGCTGTGGCCGTGGCCGCACCCGTCACCGTCAGCGTCGCTCTCGTCGGCCTGGTGGGTTGATCGATGATTGCTCGGGTCCAGCGTCTCCTGAGCGCCTCGGGCTTCCCCGCGGGCCGAGCGGACGGCATCGCCGGTGAGAAGACTCTTGCCGCTTGGTCTGAGTACCTCCAGACCCTCGACCTCAGTGGACGCTGGCCTGACGGCCGCCGTGACGCCTCGCTCGATGCCTTCTTCGGGCCCAAGGGCGCCAACCTCTGCCGCATCCAGCTCCCCTACCCGATGCGGCTGTCTTGGGCCCTCGATATCCGCGTAACGTCCATCTCGTGTCATGAGCTGGTCGCCGGTTCTCTTCTAAGGGCCCTGCACTCGCTCTTCGACCATGTGGGAGGCGACCTGGATCAGCTCCGCTTTTACGGGCTCGACATCTTCGGCGGCTGCTACTCCCTGCGCAAGATGCGCGGCGGCTCCCGGTGGAGCCGCCACAGCTGGGGCATCGCGATCGATCTCGATCCTGAG
>JBCCLG010000576.1:0-4204 GCA_039027015.1 Acidobacteriota bacterium
CGCCGGCGGGGCGCGAATCCCATTCGGCAGCGCGATGCGGTATCTTCAGAGAGTCGCCGGTGGCCCGCTCGCCCCGCGAGGCCCGCAGCGGCGGCCCTCTACCCAGCCCGCCGAGGCCGCTCGGCCCGGCCCTTCTCGATCGATCGATGGATGGACCGCCTTGAGATTTCACCCTCCAGACGCCAGCTCAATCCCCACCTCCTCTCGGAGCCGCCTCCGCGCCTCGACCGCCGGCTCGCGCGCCGAGGCGGCCGCGGCCGGAGGGGCCGACGAGCCGGCGCGGCAGGGAGCTCGCCATGAGTGACTTCAGCGACACCAGCTACTACGAGATCGCCCTCACCAACCGACAGGTCGTGGTGGCCTTTGTCATCCTCCTCACCATGGTTCTCGCCGTTTTTCTGTGCGGCGTGTGGGTGGGGCAGAACGGCCAGCAGAGAATCGTGCAGTCCGGCCCAGCCGCCGGCGAGGAGGCCGCTCCGGCGGAGCTCGCCAATATGGAGGAATTCAAGTTCTTCGAGGAGCAGGCCAATAAGGAGGAGCTCGACAAGCCGGATTTGGGCACCCTGCTCGAAAATCCGCGTCGAGATACGACCCTGGCCCAGGACGTGGGCTCGCGGGAGGCCGCCCCTCGGGAGGCCGCCCCTCGGGAGGCCGCCCCGCGGGAGGCCGCCCCTCGGGACCCGGCGCCCCGGCAAACTTCTCCGCCCCCGGCCCCGCCAGACTCGGCCTCGACCTCCCAGACCTCGACCTCCCCGGCCCCGACTTCCCAGACCCCGAACGCTCAGACCTCTCCCCCCAGGGCCGCGGCGCCGCCGAGAGAGGATCGGCCCTCTCCGGCGCGCGAGACCGCCCCGGCGCCGGCCCCCGCCGCGTCTCCGCCCGCCGCTCGCTCGCCGGCGGCCGGAGCGGAGAGCTTTGTGGTGCAGGTTTTCTCGACCCACGATGAGCCGCAGGCTCGCAAGCTGCTGGGACGCCTCGAGGGCCTGGGCCACCGGGCGTTCCTGTCGACCATCGACGTCGGCGGGCAGACCATGTTCCGAGTGCGGGTTGGCCCCTTCTCGCAGCGCAGCGCGGCAGAGCGGGTCAAGGGTCAGGTGCGGAACCAGCTGGAGCTGGATCCTTGGGTCACCGCGGCCTCCAACTGATCGAGCGGCTGCTCGCAGAATCGCCCGACGGGCAGCCCTCTCCCGGCTGGGTGAGCCCGCTTCTCGCCGTCGTCGGCGGCGTAGGCTGGGGCCTGTGCTTTGGCATCGAGCCTCGAGAGGGCTGGGCGTTCTTCGCCCTGGCGCCGCTGGTCGTCCTTCTGCCCCGGCGCCGCGGAGTGCTCTGGGCCTGGGTCTTTTCCTGGGTCTCCTGGCTGGTGGCCATGCCCTGGATCGCTACCACCCTGGAGACTTTCGGCGCCCTGCCAAGGGCTCTCGCCGTGGTTCTGGGCGCCCTGCTCGCCGCCTATTTGGCCCTCGACATCGTTCTCTTTGCCTGGCTCGCTCGCCGCGTGATGCGGCGGAGCGGCCGGCTGGACGGCGGAGCGAGCGGCTGGGCGGCGTGGGGCGCGCTTCCGGCCCTGTGGGTGGCGGTCGAGTCCCTGCGCGGCCTGATCTTCGGGGGATTCCCCTGGAACCTCGCGGCCTATGTGTGGACGGATCTGCCCGGCGCGCTGGAGCTTTCGGCCTGGATCGGCGCCGAGGGGGTCTCGGGTCTTCTGGTTTTGACCAACGCGGCCCTGGCGCTCGGGTTTCTGCAGCGCCGCCTCCTGGCCGCGGCAATCGTGTGGGCGAGCGTCGGCGCGCTGCTGGCCGCGGGCTTTCTGGCGAGCCCTCCCGGGGAGATCGCGCCGCCCGGCGAGAGCGGCGGTCAGCAGGTGCGGGTGATCCAGCCGAATAGCGGCATCATCACCGCCACCGAAGCCGCGTGGGAGAGCTACTACCGGCTGATCGAGATGTCGCGCCGGGCCTGCGATCAGCCGGCGCTGCTGATCTGGCCCGAAAGCGCCGCCTGGCCCTTTTCATGGGACTCGACTCCGCAGCTCCGGCGCGACGCCGCCGAGCTGAACGCGCGGGGGTGCCCGGTGCTCATGGGATCGGCGCTCAAGCGCCCCGAGGGGTGGCTCAACGCGGCGTACGTGGTGGATGAAAACGGGCCGGGCGAGCCTTATGCCAAGCGGCGACTGGTGCCGTTCGGCGAGTACGTGCCGTTCGGTGATCTCCTGCCCTTCGTCGAGAGTCTGGCGCGCAACGCCGGCAATTTCGCGCCGGGAAGCCGCCCCGGGCTGATCCCCTGGGGCGATCAAAGCCTGGCGATGGCGATCTGCTACGAGGTGATCTTCGGCCCGCCGGTGGCCGAGCAGGTGCGGGCCGGCAGCACCGCGCTGGTCACGGTAACCAACGACGCCTGGTACGGCGACTCCTCGGCGCCGCACCAGCACCTGCGAGCGGCGCGCTTCCGCGCCGCGGAAAACCGGCGACCCATGCTGCGCGCGGCGCTCACCGGTATCTCCGCGGTCATCGACAGCCGAGGAGGGGTCCAAGACAGTCTAGCGATCGGCGAAATGGGCGTTCTCGAGGCCCGCCTCGCCGAGGGCGCCGCCGAGCTGACGCTCTACAGCCGCCTGCCGCACGCTCCGCGGCTGCTCGCCGTTCTGCTCAGCGCTCTCGCCCTGGCCATGTCGTGGAATCAGAAATCGGGCGAAGAGCGCGGCGGCAATAAGAAACCTCGGGGCTCATGAGGCGGGAGGAGCCCCTTCCTGGCTCATCAAGCGGCGCTCGAGGCGCTCGCGGTGGAGCACGAAGCCGGCTTGCTCCAGCGCCTCCTCGAGACTTTCCTGGTAGAGCCGCTGACCGTGCCTCGCGAGGTAGCCGGCGAGCACGGCGTCTCGGGAGTCCTCGAGCGTGAGGCGCTCGGGCTCCTGGCGCTGGCGAACCCACGCGATGATCATCTTGCGGTCGAGCTGAAAGGGAATGGAGAAGCCGGTGCCGCCGAGATCGGTCAGATAGAGACGGACCTTGGGCGAGAGGGCGCCGAGGGCCGCCGGATCGAGCCACGCAGGCGGGGTGATGCGCCCGCCCGCCTCGCGGGCCGCCGCCTCGAAGCTCAGCGCGCCGCTTTCGAGGCGGCTGCGCAGATCCTCGAATCTCCGGAGCGCGGCGGCGGCGTCCTCGTCGTCCGAAAGCTGAACCTCGAGGGAGAGAACCTCCAGCCTGAGCGGACTCTGGAAGAGGTGGGCATTTTGCCGGTGAAAGTCCTCGAGAACGCTCGGATCGCGCGCGATCCGGGCCTCGATCTTCGCTCCGGAGCGAGCCCGGAAAAGCTGCCGGCGCAGCGCGCTATCGATCTCTCGGGCGAGCCGTTCCCGGTGCAGATCGCTCGACGGAAAGTCCTCCCGCGCCGCCTTGAGGGAGATCAGGGCGCGGCTCCTTTTCTCCCTGTAGACGCTCACGTAGTAGTCCTCGGCGTCCATCAAAGCGAGATCCTGAGGCTGCGCGGCTTCGGTGTCGGCGTACCACTCCGCGACCGTGTAAGGAGGGCCCTCGACCTGGAGCACCGTCTGCTCGAGGGTGCCGGTCGGCAGGGCCGACACGATCTCCTCCCGGTCGGCGAGCACCACGGCCCCGGGCGGGGCTTCGACGTCCGCGACCAGCTCGTCGAGCGCGTCGAGAGAGGCCAGGCGGGCCAGGTGGCGAGCGATCATGAGGCGCGCGTCCGCGAGCTGAAAGGTCTTGGCGTAGAAGGCGTCGGTGACCTGGAAGAGAGCGAAGCCGCCGCGCACCTTGAGGGGCGCCGTGACCTGCTCATTCTCGAGGGCGAACAAGACGTCTTCGAGCTCCTGCGGCAGGCGCCCTCGCACGATCCAGCCGAGGCGCCCCCCGAGCAGCCGAGTCTCGGAGTCGGAGAAGCCCTTGGCCAGCGAACGGAAGCTCTCCCCCTCGACCCATCTCATCCGAAGATCCTCGAGAAATTTCGCGGCGTCTTCGTCGGGCCTTTCTCGGCGGAAGATATTCCACACGAAACGCCGCCCGAGCTGCTCGAAGCGCTCCGGATTCTCCTCGTAGAAGGCTAGGACTTCGGCCTCTGAAGGGATCAGGAGCGGCGGTCCGTGAACCTCGAGGTAAAGGTCGACAGCCGCCTCCCGCGCGATCTGCGCGCGAGAGTCCCCGAGCTCCCTTCCCCCGGGGGAGGAGAGGTCTTCTTCGGGCACCAGCAGGCG
>JBCCLG010000577.1:0-4196 GCA_039027015.1 Acidobacteriota bacterium
CCAGATCCCAGAATCGCCCGCCTCGAGCCGTGGTGCTCCGATGGGTAGCCCTCGCGACGCTCCTGATGGCCTGCGTTTCGACGTCGGGCGCGGTGGCCGAGGGCGGCGGCGTTCTCGGCACCGTAACCGACGCCGAGGGTCGGCAGCTCGAGGACGTGAGCATCGCGGTTGAGGGGCCCCAGGGCGCCCTCGAAACCAAAACGGACGAAAGCGGCCGCTTTCGCTTCCTGAAGCTGCGGCCGGGCAATTACCGGCTCAAGGTTCATTTCGAGGGATTTTCTGAGCCGAAATACTCGGCCCTCACGGTGCGCCTCGGCCGGCTGACGACGGTCAAGGTGCAGCTCGCTGCCGCCATCGAAGAAATCCTGATCGTCGCCACCGAGCGGCCTTCGGTCTCGGGCCCGGCCACCGCTCCCGGGGGCGCCGGTTCCCTCGACGGCGCAGAGCTGGATCGCATCGGACATCTGAGGGATCCCTTTCGGTCCATCCCCGGAGTCACCGGCGGATCCGAAGGCGCCGCGCGAGGGGACGCGGCGCGCTCCGAGGCCGAGGACGATTCTTCTGACTCGAGTCTTGCGACCCGCGCCGGGCGCGCTGCCAGCAAGCGTCCCGCGAACCTGGACCTCAAGCCGCGCAGGGCCTCCGCCGGCTCCGCCCGCACCTCCGGGAATAACTTCTTTTCCTCGGCGCCATCCGGGGTCGGGCCGATCCGCCTGGTGACCTCGCGCCCCGGAGCCTCCCGCCGCGCCGACGCCGATCTTCAGCTCGCCGACCGCTCGTGGCAGTCGTCCTCCTCGCGGGTGGACGGCTTCGACGTGGTCGACGGCGACTCACCGCCTGGACTGGCCGCCGGGCGAGTCGAGAGCGTGACCGCCTGGGGCCTCGACGGCGCCGCCGGTCTGTGGGGCGATCGCCTGTGGATGTGGGGCGGCTTCCAGCATCGGGATTCGAGCGGCACGGCGCTCGGCGGCGCCGCGCAGAGCGAGCGGCTCCAGCACGGCGCGCTCAAGCTCAACGGCCAACTGGGCCGCTCGAGCAGCGTGGTGGTCAGCGGGCAGCGCACCGAGAGGCGTCATGCCGGCGTCGGCGCGGCGCCCGATCGAGGCGAAGGCTCCACCCAGGTCGACTCCTCGCCCAGCCGCTGGCTGGCCCTCGAGGGCACCCACCTCTTCACCAGCGCCGGCGGCGATCTGCAGGTTTCCGCCCGGGCGTTCTCGGCGCGCAACGCGATCTCCCTGGTTCCTGAAGGCGGCGGTGGGGACATTCTCCTCGACTCGGGCGGCGTCTGGCGCGGCGGCTGGCTCGAGCGCCACTCGGAGATCGACGGCGAAGGCGCGCAGGCGGAGCTCAGCTGGGCCTTCGACGTCCCCCGCGGCCAGCACGAGGTGACCGCGGGCTGGCAGCAGCGCGAGACGGAGCGCCGCCAGCAGGAGCGCTGGGGCGAAGGCAACGTGGTCTTTCTGGCCGGCGAGAACTACGGCACCCCGTTCGACCTGGTGCGGCTGCATCGCTCCGGCGATCTCAACCTCGGCCGCGAGGCCACCGCCCTCTGGGTGCAGGATAGCGTGACACTTTCCGGGGTCGGGGAGTGGTCTTTCAACATCGGTCTGCGCTACGACTACCAGAGCGGCGAGACCTTGGGCGGCTCGGCGGCGTCGAACCCGCTCCTGCCCGAGCTGCTGCCGCAGATCACGGATCCGGGCGGCCGCGCCGCCGACTTCAAAGATCTGCTGCCGCGACTTTCAGCGGCCTGGACGCCGGGCGACCGGCGCAAGACCACCGTGCATATGGGCGTGTCTCGCTTCGCCTCGCGGCTGCAGGATTCGCTGCTCGAGCGCGTCAGCCCGCTGGCCGGCTCGGAGATCGTGCTGGGCTTTAACGATGTCGATCGAAATCGGCGCTTTGACGGCTCCGAGCCCTTCATCGTGCTCGATCGCCTGGGCGAGTCGTTTTTCGAGGGCTTCTCGAGCGACCGCGACCTCGAGTCCGAGCTGACCGACGAGCTGCGCCTCGGCCTTTCCTTCCAGCCCGCCTACGCCACCGAGGTGCGGGTCGACTGGGTGCGCCGGGAGACCTCGCGCATTTTCGACAGCCTGCGCCTGGTGAGCGACGGCGGCACGGTGCGCGTGGCCCAGGTCAACGACTACCGACTCGACACCCTCTACAGCGGCCTGCTCCCCGACGGAACCCCCTACACCGCGCCGGTCTACACCCTGCGCGACGGCCTGCAGTTCACCGGCGGCTCCCTCATCCGCAACGGCGACCGCGAGCAGACCTACGAGAGCGTCAGGGTCGGCTTCACCCGCCGCCTCACCCGCGGCTTCATGCTGCGAGCGAGCGCCACCTGGAACGACTGGCGCTGGCGCGTCGGCGGCGTCTACTCCGCCTTCGACGACCCCACCGACACCGCCCTGGGCGATCTCGACGGGGTCGATAACGACGGCGCGGTGGTCGCCCGCAGCGCCGCCGACGACCGCTGGGTCGACGGCCGCTGGTCCTTCGACGTCGTGGGCGTCGTGCAGGTGGCGCGCAACAGGCCGTGGGGCTTCGACCTCTCGGCGCACGTTCACGGCCGCGACGGCTACCCGATCCCCTACAGCCTGACGGTCGCCTCCGCCGATCGGCTGCGCGAGGTGCAGGTCACCTCCGAGGCCGACAGCTACCGCCTCGAGGACGTTTTCACCGTGGACCTCCGGGTCGAGAAGGCCCTTTCCATCGGGGCACTGGAAACGGTGCTGAGTCTCGACGTGCTCAACGCTCTTGACGAGGGCTTCATCCTCGAACGCCAGACCCGCCTGAGCTCGCCGGTCACCGGCTCCGCGCTCGCCTCTCTCTCGCCCCGGGTGGTGCAGCTCGGGGTCCGGGTCGCGTGGCGGTGAGGATCCGCGGCTATTCCCATCACCCGTTGAGGCGTCCAGCCGAGTCTTTCTGACGACGAATGCCGAGATACACAGTCTCCAACCTCTCCGTCGATCCGTTTGTGGATTCGGCGATCACTCCGGTCGAGCGTGCCCGGCGGCTGCGCCAGGAGCTCGAGCTGGGAGCGCCCCGCCTGCACCGGCGCTGGCATTGGGCGATCTACTTCGGCGGCTGGACCCTGATCGGGCTGCTTTTCGCCGCCTGGATGGTGATCTCGCCCGCCCTCGGACCGGCGCTCAGCCCCACAGGGGTGGCCGAGCCCAAGGTGGAGTTCCCGTGGTCGCAGGTGCTCTCGGAGATGTTCCGCTGGTATCTGTGGGCTCTGCTGGCGCCCTTCATGTGGTGGCTCGCCATGCGCTTTCCCCTCCAGCGCCAGCGCATGGCTTCGAGGCTGGCGATCAACCTCGTGGCGGGAATCGGCGTCACGCTGATCTACGTCACCCTCGACCTGATCAAGCGGGAGGTCATCACCACGATGATCACCGCCTGGGAGAGCGGTCAATTCCAGCTGTCTTTCCAGCGCAACTGGCAGGACCTGATTTTTTGGCAGGTCGAGTACCACATCCTCACCTACTTCTGCATCGTGGCGGTGATCCACGCCTACCTCTATTACGAGAAGTTTCGCGATCGCGAGCTGAAGTCGAGCAAGCTCCGGGCGCAGCTCGCCCTGGCGCGGCTGGAGGTGCTCAAAACACAGCTGCACCCCCACTTTCTCTTCAACACGCTGAACGCGATCTCCGCGCTCATGCACCGCGACGTGGAGGCGGCGGATCGCATGATCGCCCTGCTCTCGGACCTGCTGCGCCTCTCTCTTGACAAAGACGATCGCCACCAAGTGTCCCTGCGCAGCGAGCTGGAGTTCCTCGAGCGCTACCTGGCGATCGAGAAAATCCGGTTTCGCGATCGGCTGGTGGTCGATCTCGACATCGAGGGTCAGTGCTTCGATGCCCAGGTGCCGCGCCTGATTCTGCAGCCCCTGGTCGAGAACTCCATCCGCCACGGCATCGCCATGCGCTCGGCCTCGGGGCAGGTCGCCATCCGGGCGCGCCGCAAGGGCAACCGGCTCGACGTCACCGTGTCGGACGACGGCCCGGGCCTGGTGGGAGGCAAGCCCAAGCGCGAGGGCGTCGGCCTGGCGAATACCCGCGCCCGCCTCGAGCAGATCTACGGCGGCGACCACCGCTTCCAGCTGGTCAACGGCGAAGACTGCGGCCTCATTGTGGAGATGGAGATCCCCTTCGAGGTCGAGCCCCGCTTCGCCCTCGCCAGCTGAGTCG
>JBCCLG010000578.1:0-4195 GCA_039027015.1 Acidobacteriota bacterium
AGTGCAGCGCCTCGGCGGTCAGTCCCTCGAGGAGATCGTCGAATTTGAGCAGCAGCCCGAGGTCGAGATCGTGCTCGTAGTAGGTCTGCAGGGCGCTCAGCCAAAAGCTGTTCTCCATCAGCTGAAGCTCGCGCTGACGGCGCAGGTTTTCCTTCACTTTGTCCACCCGCGCCGAGTCCGGCCCCTCCTGGCGCAGGGTCTCGAAGTCGGCGAAGAGAACCTTGAGAATGCGCTCGGTTTCATCGGGGTTGCAGCCGAAGGTCACGGTGAGATTGAAGTACTCCTTGGGCCAGCGGCTCAGGGAGCTGCGCACCCCCACGCTGTAGGTGGCGCCCATCTCCTCGCGCACCAGCTCGGTGAGGCGGATCTCGAGCACGCGGGAGAGCGCCCGCAGCGCAAAGCGATCCTCGCGCACCCAGCGCGCCGGGCCGTGGTAGGTCAGGTTGACGAGGCTCTTGGGCTCGAGGCCCTTCTTGACCTCGAATTCCACCACTCCCTCGGGGAACTCGACGCCGATATCGCGGAAGACCTCCTCGCGCTCAAGATTCGGCAGGCTGCCCCAATAGGTCTCAACCAGGGGCCGGACCTTATCGACCTCGAAGTTGCCCACCATCACGAAGGTGAAGTCCGAGGCGTCGGCAAAGCGCTCGCGGTACACCGCCAGGGCTCGGTCGGCGTCCAGCTCCTTGAGCACCTCCGTGGTCAGCGGCCGGCGCCGGAAATGCCCCCCCGAGAGGTGCTCGTTGAGCGTGTCGCCGAACACCGTCATCGGGTTCTTCGAGCGGTTCTCGATCATCACCGACATGCGGCCGAAGAAGTTCCGGAAGGCGTCCTGGTCCATCCGCGGCTCGGTGAACCACAGATAGCTCATCTGAAACGCGGTCTCGAGATCCTCGGGCGAGCCGCCGCCGGCGAGGCCCTCCTGCAGCTCGGAGATGAAGGGAGAGGCGCTCGCCACCTTGCCGGCCAAGGTCTTTTGCAGCTCGATGGCGTTAAAGTTGCCCAGGCCGCTCTGGCCCAGAAGGAAGGTCGCAAAATTGCTCGAGGTGAAGTCCGCGTCGGCCACCAGGGAATTTCCTCCCGGGCTAAAGGCCGCAAAGGCTACCTGATCGTTCTGGAAGTCCGTGGGCTTGAGCACCACCCGAACGCCGTTCGACAGGCGCCACTCGGTGACGCCCAATTCGGCGTACTCGACGGTCTCGACGATCGAACCCGGCGTCGGCTTTTGAGCGAGATGCGGCTCGTCGCGGGTCTGATCTACCCAGGGCTCGGCGGCGCCCTTCTCGGCCGCGTCGAAGGCCGCGAGCAGGGTCGCCTCGGCGGGCAGCTGGGCCGCGACGGCCTCGGGCGCGGAAACCAGGATGACGCGATTCTCGTCGGTGATGTACTTCCTGCCGAGGCGGTTGATTTCCTCCAGCTCGACCTCGGGCACGAAGCGATTGGCGAAGGCCACCTCGGCCTCGATGCCGGGAATCGGCTCACCGGTGTAGAAATGGCGCTGGTACTCGGCCGCGAACGAGCCCGAGCGCAGCTTGTCGCGCTCCTTGAAGAGCTGCTCATAGCCGCGCAGCACCTCGCGCTTGGCGCGCTCCAGCTCGCCTTCGGTAAACCCGTGGCGGTCGACCCGCTCGACTTCCGTGAGCACCGACTCGAGGCCGCCGATCACCGCGTCTTCCTTGACCCGGGCGTCGAGCTGGTAGGCATAGCCGCCCCGCACCAGCGCGCCGCCTGACGAAGAGGCGAAGACGAAGGGCGGATCGGCCTGCTGCGACAGCTCGCCGAGGCGAGCGTTAAACATCTGGTTGTAGAGACCTTCCACCAGGCCGCGCCGGTAGTCGCCGACCGTGCTGCCTTCCTCCTCGCCGTGCTTGAAGAGGACCGTGACGCTGGTGCCCGTCAGCTCGGGATCGGTCTCGATCGAAATCCGCGGCTCCTCGTGATCCGGGACGCTGAAGGTCTCGCGAGGCCGCGGATTCTCCGTCGCGGGCAGTCCCCCGAGATGCTTGCGGATCAGTCCCTCGACCTGATCGACGTCAAAGTCCCCCACGGCGATGATCGCCTGGAGGTCGGGCCGGTACCAGTCCTTGTAGAAGCGCGCCAGGGCGGCGGCGGGCGCCGTCTCGATGCTTTCCTTGGTGCCGATCGGCAGGCGCTCCAAATAGCGCGAGCCGCCGAAAATCGCCGGCATCTGGCGGTCGAAGAGCCGCATGCCCGCCCCTTGGGACAGGCGCCACTCTTCGATGATCACGCCGCGCTCTTTTTCGACCTCCTCGGGGTCGAAGCTCACCCGGCCGGCCCAGTCGCCGAGCACCAGAAAAGCCGTGTCGAGCAGCTCGGGATTGTCGGTGGGGACTGTCAGCATGTAGGACGTCTCATCGAAGCCGGTGCTGGCGTTGATGTCGGCGCCAAAGCGCATGCCGACCCTCTGAAGATAGTCGACCAGCTCGCTCTTCTCGAAATTCTCGGTGCCGTTAAAGGCCATGTGCTCCACGTAATGCGCCAGCCCCAGCTGATCTTCGTCTTCGAGGATCGAACCGGCGTTGACCGACAGGCGCAGCTCGGCGCGCTGCTCGGGCTTTCGATTGGCCCTGATGTAGTAGCGGAGGCCGTTCTCGAGGGTGCCGACGCGGATCGAGTCGTCCACCGGAATCTCGGCTTCGAGGGGCGCGGTTGCCGGGTCGAAGGCCGCCTCCTCGGAAATCGTCGGCGCGACGGAGTCGGCCTTGGGAGTCTCGGGCGCCGGGTCGGCTGCCGGCGAGACGGCAGGCACCGGCGGCGGCTGGTTGACGATCTCCGCCGAGTCGATCGGCGTACAGCCGGCGGCGATAAGGCCGGCGAGGAGAAGAGAAAGAGGGGCAAGAAGAAAGCGCAGGGCGCCTCGGGAAAAAGATAGTTGCATCTAAAAGTGGCCTCTTGGCAGGAATCTTAGGGTGCTGGCTGGCGGCGCCGATCGGGCCGCACGCGGCGGGGGCCTCGATGATACTCCGGGCCCGGCAGGCCTTCCGGTGGCTTGACCTGCCGGAGCGGCCGTTTGCCCCAGGGGCTTTGGACCTCGAGCTTCTTTACTCCCCGTCCCGCCTATAATTCGTCCAGGTTCCGCCGCCGGAGGCGGCGCTCCTTCCAAGGGAACTCAGCCGAGGCGCATCGCGAGAAAATATGAGCCGCTTAGACGATCAAGATTTGGATTTCGGGCACGTGCTCGAAAGTTTCGAGAGGGAATCCGAGGTCCACCAGGGCACGCCGCGCCCGCGCGGAAAGCTGATTCGACAGGAGCCCGAGGCCGACGCAGCCAAGCCTCGGGCGTATCAAAAGCCCACCGAAGAGGAAGACTTCGCGTCGGCCCTCGCCGCCTTTGATGCCGAGCAGGGATCCGCCAAGGAGCGAACGCCCCAGGTCGGCCAGGCCGTAGAGGGCACGCTCCTCTCCCTCGATCTCGAGAGCGCCCTGGTCGATTTCGGCTCCAAGGCAGAGGGCGTGGTGGCCACCGACGAGCTGGTCGACGAAGACGGTATCCTGCTCTTCAAGGTCGGCGACACCACCCGCTTCGAGATCGCGGGACGCGAGCCCGGCGGCACTTATCGCCTGCGCCGGGCCGGCTCGGGCTCGGGTCAGCACCCGCTCGAGGTCGGCCAGGTGGTGCAGGGCGTCGTGACGGCGATCAACAAGGGCGGCGCCGAGGTCCAGGTGGGCAGCAAAGCCCGCTGCTTCTGCCCGTTCTCGCAGCTCGCGGATCGCCGGGTCGAAGACGCCGAGCAGTTCGTCGGTCGCCGACTGCGCTTCGAGGTCACCAAGGTGGAACGAACGAGCGCCGTTCTTTCTCGCCGCGCCCTGCTCGAGAAGGAGAAGCAGGAGCGCGCCGACCGCCTGCGCGAGCAGCTGCACGTGGGAGCGGTGGTGTCGGGCCGCGTCACCGCGATCGAAGACTACGGGGTCTTCGTCGATCTCGGCGGCCTCGAGGGGCTGGTGCACGTCAGCGAGCTCGCCTTTGAGCGCCTGGCCCACCCCTCCGAAAGAGTGGAGATGGGCCAGGAGCTCGACGTTCAGATCACCCGCCTCGAGAGGCGAAGCGACGGGCGAGATCGCATTTCTCTTTCGCGCAAAGCGCTCGATCGCGATCCCTGGATCGACGCCCATCAGGAGTTTCAGGAAGGAGTCACCCGAGAAGGTGAGGTCCAGCGCCTCGAGAGCTTCGGCG
>JBCCLG010000579.1:0-4184 GCA_039027015.1 Acidobacteriota bacterium
AGAACCTCGACGTCGAGTCGGAAGCCCCCGCGAGTTATGAGCGAGTCCGCGCGCAGTGCACCGGCTGCCGCCAGCGAAGGGCCCGGAGAAGCAGCGCCCGGAGCCCGCAGCGACCGAGGCGGCCGGTGCATCGAGCACGGACCGCGAATCTTGTTTGAGCAGACGGTTCCAGCTCTGGAGAAGAACGTCACGTTATGGCGGAAGGTATCGAAAGTCATCCCGAGGTCGATCTGAAGACCCTGGGCGGCGCGGAGCCCGCCTCCTCGGAGAACCTCGACGTCGAGTCGGAAGCCCCCGCGAGTTATGAGCGAGTCCGCGCGCAGTGCACCGGCTGCCGCCAGCGAAGGGCCCGGAGAAGCAGCGCCCTGGAGCGCCACGTCGAGTCGGGAGGAGCTCAGTTCTGAGTCGGCGGCTCGTCGCCGGTACCCAGTCGCCCGATCAGGCGCTCGAGGGTCTTCTGGGCAGCGGCCTTGACCGCCGCCGTGCGAATGTCTCTTTTGGCGCTCAACCACGTCTCGCCGCCGGTGGACCCGAGAAAATCGACGTAGAGCTGTAGATCCTCGTCGCTCATCGATTCATAGGTCATGGCCATGCGCTGATGGTAGAGGTAGCGCGAGCGGTCGGGCTCTCGGGCGCCCGTGGTTTGCGGCGTCTTGCCCTGGCGCTCGGCCCGGCGCTCCACCCATTCGACAGTGCGTCGGGCCTGCAGGTCGAGGCGGCGCTGCAAGGCGGAGCCATCGCCCATCGAGTCGATGTCCTCGAGCAGGGCGATGCGCTCATCGCTCTGCCGGTTGTGGACCCCCACTCCGTTTTGCCGGACCTGTTCCAGAGCGGCCGTCGTGCGCCAGGCTCGCTCCTGCTCGACGATGCGCTGGCCCAGGGGAGAGCGGTAGAAGTCGAAGAGCGCCTCCGTATCGGTCTCGTCCAGCTGCTCGAAAAGCTCCTCGACCAAAGGCACGGCCACTGGCCCGAGGCTCAGGTTTTGCCCCCCGGCCTCCACCGACTCGAGCACCTCCTCGCCGTAGGCCCGGCATAGGGGCGAGGAGTTACAGAGGCCGATGAGGAGACGCCTGTTCTCGAGCACGTCGAAGGCCAGCTCGTCGGCCAGCGCGGTCAGCTGCATCAGGTCCTGGCTCGATCCGGCCGTCGCGGGCGGGGCCAGGAGCAGCAGGGCCGCCGATGAAAGGGCGGCGACCCGAAGCGTCGCCAGAAGGTCTCTCTGCCCGGAATTCTTGCGCATCCAGCGATCTTACACAGCTCCGGGCGCCACGGGGAGGCCCAGCGTCTCGACATTCGAATGTTGCGGGAAGACCCCGGCCGCCCGCCCTCGCGGAAGCACCCGCGGTGGCATTGTCGGGAGCCAGGGGCCAGACAAGCCGAGGGGGACTTGCTAGTGTCGGCGGCGTACCCGTGGAGCGTCATGATCGCCTCAAAGTTTAGCCCGTCTCTGGCCCGCATCTTAAGACCCCTCGAGGCCGAAGACCGCGTGCCCGCCGCGGTCGGCGGGCTTCTCTCGTTGGTGGTCTACGTGTACACCCTGGCGCCCGGCGTGACCTTCAAGGATTCGGGCGAGCTGATCGTCGCGGCGCTCCACTTCGGGGTGCCCCATCCGACGGGCTACCCGCTGTGGACGTTCCTGGCCGGGCTCTTCAGCCTGCTGCCAATCGGTTCCGGCGCGTGGGAGGTCAACCTCTTCTCGGCCGTGTGCGCCGCGCTCTCGGCGGCGATCGTGGCCGGGCTGATGAGCCATATGGCTCGCCGGCTGCGCGCCAGCCGCGTTGTCGGGGCCGTGGTCTCGCTATCGGTAAGCCTGGTTTTCGCCTTCAGCGTCTCGGTGTGGAGCCAGGCGGTCTTCGCCGAGGTCTACACCCTGCATATTCTGGTCGCCGCGCTCTTCTGGTGGGCCCTCTACCGCTGGTATCTCGAGCCCTTCAGGCGCCGAGGGTTTCTGCTCTGCGTCTTCTTTCTCGCCCTCGGCATGAGCAACCACCATCTGATGCTGGCCCTCGCGCCCGTGCCCTTTCTGGTGGCTTGGCTGGTGCGTCGGGACATGGTGTGGGAGCTGGTCGGCTATTCCGCCGCCACGGGCGCCGTCGTCTACCTGGCGTTCGCGTCGATCGCCGACAACTCCCTGCCGTGGGAGACCGCCACCCGAACCGGTCAGCTGGCGCTGATCGCCCTGGTGGTGCTGGTGCTCCTGCGCCGGCGACTCGAGCACTGGCGCTTCGGCCTGCTGATCCTGCCGACGGTCGCTTTGGGCCTGCTGCCGTACGCCTACATGCCCCTGGCCTCGGCGACCAATCCGCCGATGAATTGGGGCTACACCCAAACCGCCGACGGCTTCTACTACTCGGTGAACCGCTCGCCCTACCGCGGCCCCCTCTCCGAGCAGCTCATGGGGACCCTGGGCCGGCTCGTGGGCACCGCCGACCTCGAGGCGGCGCAGGTGGATCTGCCGGGCGCCTCGGGAAATACGGCCGCGGAGAGCGAGAGGCCGTCCGCCCTCGGCCTTCTCGCCGGCTTCTCGAAGCGCTACGTGATCGAAACGTCCCGCAGCTTCACGTGGCTCGCCTGGCCTCTGATCGCCTTCGCCGCCTGGCGCCTGCGGGCCGTCGTCCAGCAGAGGTCCTGGGTGCTGGTGCTCGGCGCGGGCTTCGGCCTCTCCTTCCTTTTCCAGCCGGCGAGCGCCGCCTTCGCCGGTGCCGCCGCGCGCCTCGAGTGGTTCCTGCAGATGCCCTATTTGGGCTACTCCTACCTGCCCCTGGCCTGGCTGCTCGGCTTCGGCCTGGTGACCGCTCACGGCTGGCTGGTGAAGCGCTCGGGGCTGGCGGCCAGTCTGCTGGTCGGGGTCGCCGCTCTTCTTCCCCTCTCGGGGCTTACCAGCAACGCCGACGAGTGCTCCCAGCGCGGGCGCTGGTTCGCCTGGCAGTACGGGCACGACATGCTCGCCGAGCTGCCGGAAGGAGCGGTGGTTTTCGGCGGCGGCGACGCCGGACGCTTCATTCCCACCTACATGATCTTCGGCGAAAGCCTCGAGAAACCCGGCCTTCGCCGGGATCCCGACTTCGACCGCCGCGACGTCGCGATCATCACTCAAACCCAGCTTCTGGTGCGCTACTACCGCCAGTACATTCGCGACCACTACGGGGCCGAGCGTCCCGAGCCCGGCAGACTCGGCCGTCTCCTGAGGCGCCACGAGTCCTATCCGGAGAATCCGCTCGTTCTGCCGACCGAAGACGACGTGGCGCTGCTGATCGCCGGGCTCAACCAGCGCGGCGGCTCGATCGATAGCCTGGGCCACGAGATCGCCCGCTGGATCTACGAGGCCAACCGCGACGAGCACGAGTTCTACGTCGAGGACAGCCGGATGATGCCCTGGACCGAGCCCCTCGCCGTGCCGGCCGGTCCGCTCTACCGCCTGGCCGAGGGGCCCGGACTCGAGCTTTCGGACGAGGAGATCGACGCCGACCACGCCTATTGGCGGCAGACCGTCGATCGCCTTGTGGCCGATCCTCTCTTCGAGCACGACCTCGACGCGCGCATGGCCTTCTCGTCCCTGCGCCACACCAGCGCCAAGATCTACCGCCAGCGCGGCCTGTGGGCCGACGCCGAGCAGGCCTTCCGCGAATCCCTCGAGATGCTGCCCAACGAGCTGGCGACGGTGCTCTCTCTGGGCGACCTGATGGCGCGCCAGGGGCGCTACCGCGAGGCGCGGGAGGCGATCGCGCAGTACCGCGACGCGGCGGAGGTGATGACGCGGGTCGACGGCCGCTGGGCGGAGCGCCAGAGCCTGATCGAGAGGCGCAGCGCCCTCCACACTCAGCTCTATCTGACGCCGCGCAACACCCAGGTGGTGGGCGAAGTGCTGCGCCTGCACCGCGACGAGGAGACCGCGGGCGGCCGCGTGATGAACCTGGCCGACGATCTCAAGGCGCTGCAGGAGGATCCCGCCAACGCGGTGGCCTTTCGCCGCGCGCTGACCAGCTACCGGGTCTATCAGGTCGACAGCCTGGCGGATCATTTCTCCCGCCGGCAGCTGGAGGAGGCTCCCTCGCGGCGGCTGCTGCAGCTGCTGGTGGCCGATCAGCTGCTGCAGCCCCCGCGGCTCGACGAGGCCGGCCGCCGCCTGCGCCTGGCTTTGGCCGACCGGCTCGTCGAGGTGGGGGAGGCGGAGCTGGCGCTGC
>JBCCLG010000580.1:0-4180 GCA_039027015.1 Acidobacteriota bacterium
CGAACCGATGGGGCGGCTTGGTGATCTCGGGCAGGTCGACGTGCCCGCCGGTATCGAGAATGAAGTGCACGAATTTCAGGCTGTGCTCGCGCTCCTCCTCCGACTGCTTGAAGAAGAACTGCGAAAGCTGGTCGAGATTTTCTTCGGCGAAATAGGACGCGATGGCGATGTATTGATTCGAGGCGCCCATCTCGTTGCCGGCTTGCTGATTGAACGCGTCGACGATCGCCTGGCTGGCAAGCTGAGTCATTGGTTGAATTCCTCCTCGCGGTGAGTCTAGGCCGCGATCTCTCATCGGTTGAAGTGCCGATCGAGAGGTCGATGATAGCCGCTTAGCGCCCACGGGAGGCCCGCGGACTGGCCTCCGACGCCGAGGCCTCGAGGTCGGCCTCGGGGCCTATCCAGCGATCGAGCCAGGCACCTACTTCCTCATGCCATTGGATGCTGTTGTTCGGCTTCAGCACCCAGTGGTTTTCGTCCGGAAAATAGAGCAGGCGACTCGGAATTCCCCGCCGCTGCAGCGCCGTGAACGCCCCGATGCCTTCGGTATCGACCACCCGGTAGTCGAGGGCGCCGTGAATGACCAGCATGGGCGTTTGCCAATTCTCAACGTAGCGCATGGGGTTCGCGCGGTTGTAGTTCTTGGGCACTTCCCACGGCACGCCTCCCATCTCCCACTCCGGGAACCACAGCTCCTCGGTGGTGTAGTAGAAGCTCTCGAGGTTGAACAGGCCGTCGTGGTTGACCAGGCACCTGAAGCCGTCGGACCAGCGCCCGGCGATCCAGTTGATCATGTAGCCGCCGTAGGACGCGCCCAGGGCGCAGGCCCTCTCGCCGTCGAGAAAGTCGTAGCGCTCAAGAGCCGCCGCCCAGCCCTTCTGGAGATCCTCGAGAGGCTTGCCGCCCCAGTCGCCGGTGATCGAGTCCGTGAAGTCCTGCCCGTAGCCCGTCGAGCCGTGGAAATCGATGGTCACCACGGCGTAGCCCAGGCCGGCGTAGGTTTGCGGGTTCCAGCGGTAGTGAAAATCGTTGTCAAAGGACCCCTGCGGGCCGCCGTGAATGAGAAAAGCCACCGGATACTTCTCGCCCTGCCGGTAGCCCGACGGCTTGACGACCCAGCCGTAGACCGTCTCGTCGTTCCAGCCCGGGAAGGAGAACTGCTCGTATTCGCCCATCTCGATCTGCGCCAGGCGATCGCTGTTGACCCGGGTCAGCTGACGAGGCTCGCTGGCGCCGTCCTTGAGATGGTAGAGGTCGACGGGCTTATCCAGGGTGTCGAGGCCGAAGAGAACGCCACCCGCGGCGACCGACGGCGAGCGTACGTGGCCGCCGCGGAATACGGTCGTGACGGCGCCGGACTCGAAGTCGATCTCGAAGAGGCCGACGTGCCCGACGTCTCCCGCGGTCACCAGCAGGCTCTTGCCGTCGGGCCTGAAGGTCATGGATCCCACTGAGCGGTCCCAGTCCTGAGTCAGCACCCGCTCTTCTCCGCTCTCCCAGGAGCGCAGGACGATACGAAGCCGGTCGGCCTCAAAGCCCGGGCGCTCCATGGCGAGGTAGGCGAGGGTCTCGCCGTCGGGGGAGAAGGCCGGCGCGGTGTCCCAGGCGGGATTTTCGGTGATTTTGCGGGCCGCGGCGCTGCCGTCGACGGGCGCCTCGAAGAGGTCGAAGTTGGTCGACCAGGGTTCGCCGCCTTCGCCGGCCGCGTCGCGCGCCGCGAAGACCAGGCTCTCGCCGTCGGGTGTGAAGGTCGCCTCACCGAGGTCGCCGAACGGCTTCGAAGGAATATCGGCGTCCAGGCCCCGGCTGACGTCGACCGGCGTCTTCTTCCCCGCCAGATCGACCACGAAGAGGTGAGAGCGCCGGCCGTCTTTCCAATGATCCCAGTGGCGGGCGAAGAGCCGATCGTAGGTGAGGCCAGAGGCTTTGGAGGCGGACTTCTCGTCGAGACGCTCTGCCGTGCACGCCAGGGTCTCGCACTCGACGAAGACCTCCAGGGCAACGGCCAGGTGCGTGCCGTCGGGCGAGAGAAGAAAGCCCCCCACGTCGAGGGGCAGATGCGTCACTTGCCGAGCCTCGCCACCCTCGAGGGGCAGCTGCCAAACCTGCGACGAGCCCGAGCGGCCGCTTAGAAAGTACAGGCTCGAGCCGTCGGGCGACCACGTCGCCCCGCTCTCTGAGCCCTCGTGGGTGGTCAGGCGGCGAGGCTGGCCGTCCGGCAGATCGAGCATCCACAAATCCGAGCGCCCGCGGTCCGCCTCGAGGTCGGTTTCGCGCAGGGAGTACACGACCCGGGAACCGTCGGGCGACACCACCGGGCTGCCGAGGCGATTCATCATCACCAGATCCTGCGCCGCCAGGCCGCGGGGGTCCTCGCCCTCGGCGGCGGCGCCCTGGGCGGCGAAGAGGCTCGCCGCGGCCAGAAGAAGCGCCCCTGCGAGCGTCGAGGCTCGCCGCCGTCCGGCGGATTCACGGATCGGGCTGCGGCGGCGGCTTGGCGTTTCGATGCGGCTCATATTTGGGATCTCCTAGGCGCGGCGCTCGGCCCCCTGGCAGAGCGCTCTAGTGCACGAAGCTCGACTCGTGAAAGCCGAGATAGAAAAGTAGCGTGGATAGGTCTCCGAACTCGATGCGATAGGGCGCCGCGGCGGCCACCGCGGGCTTGCCTCTGTAGGACACGCCAAGGCCCGCCGCCTGCAGCATGGGCAGATCGTTGGCGCCATCCCCGACCGTCACGGCCTCGGCCCTCTCGATGCCCAGCTCGCCGCAGAGGCGGTCTAAAGACTGGACCTTGGCGCCTTTATCGAGCACCGGGCCGGCGGTCCGGCCGGTCAGCAGCCCGTCGCGAATCTCGAGACGGTTGGCCCGGCATTCGTCAAAACCCAGCTCGTCCGCCACCCGCTGGGCGAAGCTCACGAAGCCGCCGGACACCAGCGCCGCCCGCGCGCCGTGAGCCTTGAGCGTCGCCACCAGAACGCGCGCTCCAGGGTCGATGCGGATGGCGGCCCTGCAGTCGTCGATCACCGTGGCCGGGAGGCCCTTGAGCAGCCCGACGCGCTCGGCCAGGGCGGCCTCGAAATCCAGCTCACCGTTCATCGCCCGGGCGGTGATCTCGGCGACCCGCTGACGCGCGTCGACCCTCTCGGCCAGCTCGTCGAGCATCTCGTTCTCGATCACGGTCGACTCCATGTCCGCCACCAAGAGGCGGCGGCGCCGGCGCGGCCCCAAGGGCTGAACCGCCGAGTCGAGACCCCGCTCGCGCAGGTCTTCCGCCGCGGCGGCAGCGGCCGAGGAAGGGTCTGGAGCGTCGAACGGGAGATCCCAAGCCCCGCGCCCGAGGCGTTCGGGCGGCGAGGCCGCTGCGCCCGCCCCGCGCAGCTTCTCCGCCGCGGCGCGGGCGGCGTCTTCGGCGCGCGTCTCCGCGCCAGGGGCGTCGGCGAGAGTTTCGCCAGCGGGGACGACCAGGGTCAGGACACTCTTCATGGAATAAGCGGGGCTGTCTCCGGGTTGCGACAGGCACGCAGGTTGCGTGGAGCAGGCCTGGAGCCTAGCATCGATCCCCCGGGTCCGCGCCCCGCTCCCGCAACGCGCGTTTGACATCCGCGAGCGCTTCAGCTCGCCGAGAGGAGCCTCCGAGTGACAGCCTCACAGGCCGACGAGTCCGCTTCAGCCGCAGCCTCTGAAGATTCCAGCAAAACCAAGAAGAAATTCAGCCTCGACAGCGTGTGGGCCGAAGCGCGTGACCTGGTGTGGGAGCGCCGGGGTCGCCTCCTGGTGGGCTTCGTGCTGATCGTGATCGCCCGCCTGGCGGGGCTCGTGGTGCCGGCCAGCTCAAAGTTTTTGGTCGACAACGTGCTGACCCAAAAGCAGGGGGAGCTGCTCCTGCCTCTGGCCCTTGCCGCCCTCGCCGCCGCTTTGGTGCAGGCGGCCTCCAATTTTGGCCTGGCGCAAATCCTCTCGGTGACCGCCCACCGGGCCATCGCGGAGATGCGTAAAAGCGTGCAGCAGCACGTGATTCGGCTGCCGGTGGACTACTTTGACTCCACCAAGAGCGGCGTTCTGATCTCCCGGATCATGACCGACGCTGAGGGCATCCGGAACCTGGTGGGCACCGGCCTAGTGCAGCTGATCGGCGGCGTGATCACGGCGGTGATCTCGCTGATCGTTCTCTTCTACCTCA
>JBCCLG010000581.1:0-4170 GCA_039027015.1 Acidobacteriota bacterium
GGCTGCAAAACCGCTATTACGACAATCAGGCCCTCCACGTGGGCCACGACGGCAACGGGCAGCTCTACGCTGAGTCGCAGGAAGACCCCTCCTACTTCTGGCACCTGGAGCCGTCGAATACGGACGGCTATTACTACCTCCGCAACGATCTGCACTTCGGCCAGCGCCTGCACGTGGGGCACAACGGCAACGGACAGCTCTACGCCGAGTCAGGCTTCGACAACGCCTACCTCTGGAAGTTCGAGCCGGGCCCCCAGCAGACCTTCACCCTGCGCAATAAGCTGCACCCCGATCAGAGACTCCACGTGGGCCACGACGGCAACGGGCAGGTCTACGCCGGCACCGGCGGCGACGGCCCCTACCGCTGGGATCTCCAGGTCGTGGAGCTGCCCGCGGCGTGGTCGGCCTCCTCGCCTCTATGCGAGGCCCAGGAGCTCTTGGCGGATCACTACCGGCTCTGCTTCTACCCGTGGGATAACCAGCTGGGGCCCGCTCACTGCACGCTGGAGAGGGTTCCGTTCGATAAATTCTGGAGTCCGCTGAACCGAGGAGACGTGCCCGCGGGCGTTTCGAAGCACGCGCGCTCCGTGGGCCTCCACAGCTGCCACTACGAGCTCCGGGCGAAGCCGAGGCTCTTCCTCTACACGAATGCGGGCCAGCTGGGCGAAACGGAAATCGTGGAAGGCTCCGCCAACCTGGGCACCACGCACAGGAGGGCGCGCTCCTGGCTTCTTCACCCCCACGGCCATTACGGAAAGAACCAATACTTTTGCCTCTACACCGAGAAAGACGCCGGCGGCCGCCGTCACTGCGTGCCGTTTGAGCCCAACGCCATCAAGGAGCTAAGCCCCGACTTCAACGACCAGGTGCGCTCCATCCGCTCGTTCCCGAACTGGGACTGCCTCAAGGCCAAGGTTTGGCAGCACTCGCGCGCACAGGGGCAGCACGCTTATATCTTCACCAATCAAAATCTCAACGCTCTCTCTCCGATTCTGACCGGACCAGGATTGACGTTTAAGAGCTGGGATCAGCTCGTCTCGAGCTTCAGCTTCGTTCAGTACCCGTCGTGGGCTTATGGATGCGGGGGCTACGTGTACGGCAGCGGCGACCCGTAGGATCCGGCGCGAAAAAAATTTGGCGAGGCGTGACAGGGGCTGAGCGGATCGTGCGCTAGTAGGGGTTGAGAACACAAAACCGAAACTCCCGCGATCCACAGGTCAGCCCCCGTGATTTCGACCCCCGCCACTCCGAAAAGCCGAATCGAGCCGTGCGCTCCCTGGACCCGAGTGGAGGCGCTGTGGGCCGAGGCCGCGGCCCTGCCGACCGGCGAGCGCTCGAGATGGCTCGCGGCAGCCTGCGAGGGCGACGCCCAGCTGCGCCGCGAGGTCGAGCAGATGCTGCCCGCCGGCGAGTGGAGCGAGGACGGGCTCGAGGCCCTGGTGGACCGCGTCGCCGTCGACCTGGCCGCGCGCGCCGACGACTCGGCAGTTCCAACCCGGCTCGAAACTCCCCCGCGCCCGGCTCCCCGGCGCAGGATGCCGGCGCGGGTCGGCCGGATTCGAGTCGAGGGCCGTCTCGGAGAGGGCGGCATGGGGGTCGTCTATTGGGGCGTCGACGAGGCCCTCCAGCGCCGCGTGGCGATCAAGACTCTCCGCGGACCGGCGGGCGACCCGGCGCGTCTGCGGCTTCGGCGCGAGGCGGAGCTGCTCTCGAGTCTCGAGCACCCGAATATCTGCCGCCTCTACGATCTCGTGCACCACGAGGGCGACGACTACCTGATTCTCGAGCTGATCGAGGGCCGGACCCTCGAGGAGATCCTGACCGAGGACGGCGCGCCCTCGAGAGCCCTGGGACTCCAAATCGCCCAGGCCATCGCGGAGGTGCTGGATCTCGCCCATCGCTCCGGCATCGTGCACCGGGACCTCAAGGCCTCGAACGTGATGGTGACCGAGGACGGCGAGGTCAAGGTTCTCGACTTCGGCATCGCCCGGACCGCCGAGGGCGGGGGCTCACCGGGCGGCGGAAGGAATCGGGCGACCCTCACCGGTCGCGATCTCACCCGCCAGGGCGCCGTGGTCGGCTCGCTCGCCACCATGAGCCCCGAGCAGGCGCGAGGCGAGAGCGTCACGCCGGCGTCTGACGTCTTCTCCTTCGGCCTGCTGCTCCAGCAGCTGTGGACCGGCAAGAAGCCTCGGCGGGGCGATACCGACTACGAGCTGCTGCGCCTCGCCATGCTCGGAGAGGCTCGGCAGGCCAAGGGCCTCTCCCGCGATCAGAGCCGCCTCATCGATCGCATGAAATCCCTCGAGGCGGACGAGCGGCCGGCGAGCAGCGAAGTGGTCGCGGAGATCCGGCATATGCGCGCTCGTCAGCCCCGATGGCTGCGGCGAGGAGCGGCCCTTTTGGCCGCTCTTTTCTTCACCGCCCTGGCCGTCAAATACACCGTGGATCTTCGCCGGGAGAGAGACCGCGCGCTGGTGGCCGAAGCGCAGGCTCAAAGCGAGCGCCAGGCCACCGACGAGGTCGCCGACTTTCTGCTGGACCTGATCGGCAGCTCCGACCCCCGCAGGGTGAAGTCGACCGAAGAGACCGAGTTTCTAAGGCGCCTCGTGGAAGAGAGCGCCCGGGATCTCGAGCGCCTCGACGACGCGCCCCTGGCTAAGGTTCGAGTCGGCCAGGCCCTGGCCGAGGCCTACCTCGCCCTCGACGCCCAGGACCGCGCGGTCGAGCTTCTCGAGGAAGGGCTCGAAACCCTCGAGAAGAATCCCGGGATTTCGCCTCTTGAGAAGGCCTGGTCGCTGCAGCTGCTCTCCCATGCCAGCCTCGATCTCGGCGACATGGAAGCGTCCGAGGAACTCGCTCGCCAGAGCCTGGGGATTTATGAGGCCTTCCCGGAGGCGGATCCGATTCTCCGGGCTACCGCCATCGAGGCCGTGGGGCACGCGCTGTGCGACCAGGCCAAGCTCTCCGAGTGCGAGCGCCTCATGCGCCGCTCCCTCGATCTCGTGCAGCGGGAGGGCGAGGCGGCCGACGCCATTCCCGTGCTGATGACGCTCTCAGAAATTCTGCTCGAGCGCCAGAACCTCGAGGCGGCCTCGGAAGCGGCCGAATCCGCCCTCAAGCTGATCGAATCCCACCTCGGGACCGAGCACGGCCGATACGGCAGCGCCCTCGAAAACCTCGCCACCATCGAGGCCATGCGCGGACGAAACGAGGAGGCCCTGCCCCTCTTCGAGCGCGCGCTCGAAATCACCGAGAGCCGCTTCGGGGAGTCCCACAGCTTCGTCGGCGAGCTTCTGCTCGACATGCAGCTGGCCTACGGCGGCCTCGAGCGATGGGACGAGGCCGAGGCCGCGGTTCGCCGCGCGGTGAGAATTCTCAGGGAGACTTTGGGCCCCGACCACTGGATCACGGGCGCCGGCCTCCAGGAGCTCAGCTGGATCCTCGACCACCAGGGCGAGCACGCGGAGGCCAAGGCTCTCCTGCTCGAATCCGTCCAGATCGCGGACCGAGCCCTCGGCGCCGAGAGTCTCGGCGCCTCGATGGCCCGCCAGAGCCTGGCGGAGAACCGCAAAGAGCTGGGCCGACTCGAGGAATCAGAGGCCCTCTACCGGAAGGTTATCGACTCCTATGCCCGGATCGACGGTGCAGACGGCTGGCGGGTCGGCGAGGCAGAGGCGGGGCTGGCGTCGGTTCTCGCCGCCCGGGATCGGAAAAAAGAGGCCTCCGAGCTTTTCGATCGGGCCCTCGCCAAGATCGAGGCAGACCTCGGCGCCGACCACCCCATTTCGGCCGAGCTGACCACGGTACGCGCGACTCTCCTGGGTGCCGATCGGCCGTGACCGCGTCGTCAATCGCGCTCTCTTCCGCGCCCGTCTTCACCCCACAGGCGGGCGAAATCACCCGCCTGCTGCGCGCCTGGCGCCTCGGGGAGGAGGAGGCGCTCGGCGCCTTGACTCCCCTGATCTACGCGGAGCTGCGCAAACGCGCGGCCCGCTCGATGCGCGCAGAGCGACAGGGACACAGCCTGCAGGGTACCGAGCTGGTGCACGAGGTCTTCCTCCGCCTCGCGGGCTCGGACGTCAGCTGGGCGGATCGCGCCCACTTCCTGGCCGTGGCCACACGGGCCATGCGGCGCATCCTGGTGGATCACGCGCGCGCCAAAAGCCA
>JBCCLG010000582.1:0-4168 GCA_039027015.1 Acidobacteriota bacterium
AGATCGTGGTCACCGGCACCCGCGCCCGGCCGCGCTCGGTGGTGGAGTCCATGGTGCCGATCGACGTCATCTCGGCGGACGACTTCGTCAATCAGGGCGATACCGACCTCTCCAACCAGCTGCGTAACATCGTTCCCTCCTACAACGTCAACACCCAGCCGATCAGCGACGCCGCGACAGTGGTGCGGCCGGCCAACCTGCGCAACCTAGCGCCCGATCACACCCTGGTGCTGATCAACGGCAAGCGCCGCCACCGCGCCGCGGTGATTTACTGGCTCGGCAACGGCGTGTCCGACGGCGCCCAGGGTCCCGATATCTCGACCATCCCGTCGATCGCCCTGCGCCAGGTCGAGGTGCTGCGCGACGGCGCGTCGGCCCAATACGGCTCCGACGCTATCGCCGGCGTGATGAATTTCCTGCTCAAGGACGCCCGCGAGGGCTTCACTCTTGAGGCCCGTACCGGCACCTTTGCCGAGGGTGACGGCGACGCCATCACCTTGAGCGCCAACATCGGCCTGCCTCTCGGTGAGACCGGCTTCGCCAACCTGAGCGGCGAGTTCGGCAGCACCGATCCCACCGACCGCAGCGTGCAGCGCGACGACGCGGCCGGCCTGATCGCGGCGGGCAACACCGCCGTGCGCGATCCGGCGCAGATTTGGGGCTCGCCCGAAATCGAGGACGACCTCAAGCTGTGGGGCAACTTCGGCTACCTCTTCGAAAACGGCCGCCAGTGGTACGCCCACGCCAACTTCGCCAGCAAGTCGGTGACCGGCGGGTTCTTCTTCAGAAACCCCAACACCCGCAGCGCCGTGTTCAGCGGCGACGGCGGCGACACCCTGCTGATCGGCGACCTGATCGACGCCCGCGACGGCGTGGTCGACGGCTCGGCCAACTGCCCCACCGTTCCGGTGGTAAACAACGTGCCCGATCCGGTGGCGCTCGCCGCGGTGCGCGCCGACCCGAACTGCTTCAGCTTCCAGGAGCTTTTCCCCGGCGGCTTCACCCCCAACTTCGGCGGCGACGTCACCGACCTCTCGGTGGTCACCGGCCTCAAGGGGCAGACCGAAGGCGGCCTGTTCTGGGACCTGTCGGCGAGCTTCGGCTCCAACGAGGTCGATTTCTTCATCTTCAACACGGTCAACGCCTCGCTGGGGCCCGACACTCCGACCGAGTTCGACCCGGGCCTCTACAAGCAGGAGGAGGTCAACCTCAACTTCGACGTGTCCTACGCGCTGAGCGATTTCGCCAATATCGCGGGCGGCATCGAGTGGCGCGAGGAGACCTTCGAGATCGGCCAGGGCCAGGACGAGTCGTTCGCGATCGGTCCGCTGGCGGCCCAGGGCTTCAGCGCCGCCTCGAACGGCTTCCCGGGCTTCGGCACGATCGCCGCGGGCGAGTGGAGCCGCAGCAACTTCGCGCTCTACGGCGATCTCGAGCTGTCCGGCGAGGGCTGGGACTTCGGCGCCGCGGTGCGTTTTGAGGATTTCGAAGACTTCGGCACCACGGTCAACGGCAAGCTGGCCGGCCGCTACCGATTCACCCCGGGCTTCGCCCTGCGCGCCAGCCTGTCGAGCGGCTTCAGGGCGCCGACCCCGGGTCAGTCGAACGCCTTCAACGTGTCCACGGAGTTCGACGCCGAGGCCATGGAGCTGGTCAACAACGGCACCATTCCGGCGACCTCCCGGGTCGCCCAGCTGCGCGGCGGCGAGCCCCTCGAGGCCGAGGAGTCGGTCAACTACACCCTCGGCGCTATCTTCGAGGCCGGCGACTTCACGCTGACCGCCGACTTCTTCAACATCGAGCTGAAGGATCGCCTGTCGGTGACCCAGAACTTCGAGCTGACCCCCGAAGAGGTGGAGGGCCTGCTGGCCGAGGGCGTGACCAGCGCCGGCAACCTGCAGAACTTCCGCTTCTTCACCAACGACTTCGACACCGAGACCACCGGTATCGACGTCGTGGCGACCTACACCCCGTCGGCGCTGGACGGCCGCACGGTCTTCAGCCTGCTGCTGAACAACACCCAGACCGACGTCACCGCCTTCAATCCGCTCACCCTCGACGCCACGCGCATCCGCGAGCTGCAGGAGTCGCTGCCCGAGACGCGGGCCAACTTCTCGGTGAACCACACCTTCAACGACGTGTGGAGAGTGCTGGGCCGCGCGAGCTACTACGACGAGTGGTTCGACTCCGAGGACGGCGAGGTCTACAGCGACGAGGTTCTCTTCGACGCCGAGGTGGCCTACACCTTCGCCCAGCAGTTCACGCTGACCGTCGGCGGCCAGAACATCTTCGACACCTTCCCGGATGAAAACCCCGTCGCCCGCAGCGGCGTGGGCAACCGCTTTAGCCAGTTCACGCCCTTCGGCTTCAACGGCGCCTTCTGGTACGCCCGTCTGAGCTACAAGATGTAGCGAAATGCGGTCGGGCCTCCCGTGACGACGGGAGGTGCCTTCCTCGTGGCCGAGCCGCGGGCTAGCGACCGCGGCTCGGCCTTCTTCTATGGCGCGTTTCGCTGCAGGCCCGTCAGGAGCTGCAGGAGAGCATGGAGCAGCCGGCCTTGCGGCGCGCCCACTCCGGCCTTTTGGCGGCCCACTCCTCGCGCCCGGGCTGCTCGTCATAGGGGCGCCTGAAAACCTCGAGAAGCTCCGAGATCATCGAAGGGTCGCCCTCCTCGGCGCGCTCGATCGCCAGCTGCACGAGGTAGTTGCGCGGCACGAAGAGGGGGTTGACCCGGTTCATAGCCTCTTTCCGGGCGGCGTCCGATCCGCGGGAGCCTCCCGGGGGCGAGTCCTGAACGCGCGCCAGGTAGGCGCGCAGCCATTCGGCCATGGCCGGCCGGTGCTGCCTTTTGAACAGCTCCAGGCTGTAGAAGGCCTCCTCGAGGGGGGCGCACAGCTCCTCTTCGCCGACGGCCGCCAGGTCGTCGCGCTCGCTGGAGACCTCGGCAAGGCGCCTGAAGAAGAGGGTCATATCGGTCTCGAGATCTGCGAAGAGGCGGAAGAGCTGGTTCACCGCGGCGCCGTCTTTGGCGGTGAATTCCCCCCCTAGCCCGAGCTTGGCCGCCATCTGCTGCTCCTGCTGGGCGTCCAGGGTCTCGACGTAGGCCCCGAGGGCGCGCTCGAGGGGCTCGGTCTCGCCCACCAGCGGGTGGAGGGCCTCGGCGAAGCGCGCCAAATTCCACGACGCGATTTCCGGCTGGCGCCCGAAGCAGTAGCGCCGGCCCTCGGCGTCGGTGGTGTTGGGCGTCCAGTAAGGGTCGTAGGGCTCGAGCCAGCCGTAGGGGCCGTAGTCGAGGGTGAGGCCCAGAATCGACATATTGTCGGTATTCATCACCCCGTGTACGAAGCCGACCCGCATCCACTCGGCCACCATCACGGCGGTACGCCTGCTGATCTCCTCGAGCATGGCGACGTAGCTGGCGGCGGTGTGGCTCGTGCCGTCCGTCTCGGCCAGCTCGGGGTAGAAATGGCGCAGGGCAAAGTCGGCGACGGCGCGCAGGGTGACCTCATCGCGCCTCGAGGTGAAGATCTCGAGGCTGCCAAAGCGCAGGAAGGTCGGCGCCACCCGGCACACCACGGCCCCCGGTTCGTCTTTGGGGTGGCCGTCGTAAAACATGTCGCGCAGCACCAGATCGCCGGTGCCCACCAGGCTCAGGGCGCGGGTGGTCGGAACGCCCAGGTGATGCATGGCCTCGGAGCACAGGAATTCGCGCACCGAGGAGCGCAGCACGGCGCGGCCGTCGGCGGTGCGCGAGTAGGGCGTGGGGCCGGCGCCCTTGAGCTGCAGCTCGAAGGCCCCGCCGTCGGGCGCCGAGGCGGCGGCGGTGACTTCGCCCAGGGAAATCGCCCGGCCGTCGCCCAGCTGGCCCGCCCAGCGGCCGAATTGATGGCCGCCGTAGCAGGCCGCGAAGGGGTCCATTCCCGGGGCGACCCGGTTGCCGCCCAGAATCGCGGCCATCTCCGGGGAGGCCATCTGATCGTCGTCGAGCCCGAGATCGCTGGCCATCTCGCGGGAGTAGGCCAGCATGCGCGGGTCGGTGACGGCGGTGGGCTCGACGCGCGAGAAGGCGGCGCCGAACACCTGGCGACGCCGCGGGCCGGTTTTCCGGTCCGCCGGCAGCTCGCGGGTGACGCGGTTGACGTAGCGCCAGTCGGGATCCCTCGGGGCG
>JBCCLG010000583.1:0-4162 GCA_039027015.1 Acidobacteriota bacterium
CGAGGTCATCCACTTCCTTTTCAACGTCTGAGGGGCGATGGGCGAGGCGACGGAGACTCCCGCGGAGTCGATCGACACGCTGCTGATCGAGCGCGACGACCCCGAGACTCTCCTCCTGCGCCAGCCGGCACTCGCCGCCCCACTGATCGGGGCCGCGGTGGGCCTGGCGCTCGCCGCCGTCTCCAGGATCTTCTTTGAGGGCCACCACGTGGCCGCGGCGCTTTTTTTCGCCCTGGCGCTGTGG
The DNA here is from genome assembly GCA_039027015.1 of Acidobacteriota bacterium. Classification (GTDB taxonomy): domain Bacteria; phylum Acidobacteriota; class Thermoanaerobaculia; order Multivoradales; family J023; genus JAUIJL01. The sequence continues at coordinate 245 of JBCCLG010000583.1, forward strand.
AGCCTCTCAGGGGCGCTCAAGAGCCACCAGCTGCGCCTCGACTTCGCGGCGCACCGGTGGTCCTACCGCCGCGGCTGGCGCTTCGGCCCACCCGTGGAGGGAGGAGCTTTTGAGGAGCTCGAGTCCCTGGCGATCGAGGCGCACTCGGCCCGCGACGGCCTGATCAGCTCGAGGCTCCGCGGCCACGCCCTCTGGCTGCTCACCCCGGCGGGCCGGCGCATCCGGCTCGGAACGCCGATGGGCCCCCTCGTTGCCGAGGAGCGCGCGGAGGAGCTTTCGCGACGACTCGGGATCCCGCTGCGCGGCCGCGGCGCCGCCTCAAGCTGAGGCTCCGGCCAAAAAAAAGCCCCGCCGAGGGACAGGCGGGGTGTCGGGAACGCCGAAGGAGTGGTGCGGTGTCCAGCCGCACACGAAGCGACCCAGAGGGCCGCTCTCCGCGAAGCGGTGGCGAACGATGGGCAGACACCCAAGGCTCGAAGAATCACCGCCCGCCACCGCTTCGCGGAAAGCGGAAGCACGACTTGAAGGCCTCAAACGCTCGCCCTGAAGAAGCCGAGCGTTTCGTCAACAAAGTCTCTCGTAGCGACGTCAAGAAATATAGAGGGATTCTACACGTCCTGAGAATCTTTCTCGAATTCACTCAGTAGCCGCCACTATTGAACAATTAACCTGAATCCCAGGACCGGAATCTGTCGATCTTGATGCTTTAATCAACCGTCCGGTCGGTTTAACTTCCCTTGACCGCAACTTTTTTCATTTTCTGTGATTTGAGCTTCCGCTTGAAGGCCCAACTTCCTCAGAATACGCAAAACGGACGGGCATGGAGCCGGTCCGATGACGCCAGAGGAGGCGACCCATGCGGACGATCGCAACGACTTTTCTCATCCTCACCCTGCTGATGGCGCCAGCCGCCTACGGGCAGAACGAGGCCCAGGGGCCCGGCGCGGCCTCTTCGGTCCTCAGCTGGTTCGACTCGCTCTGGCAGTCGTTCACGGCCTGGCTGCCCGGAGGCTCCGAGCTCGAGGAGCCCGAGCCGGGCGAGGACGCGCCCGACGGCCCGATCGCCACGTACCCGCTGATCGATCCTTCGGGCTAGCCGCCCGCGCTTCTCCCGCGCCGGTCGAGGCAGCTGAAACCGACGCGGGAGGGCATGTCCCCGGCGAGCCGGGAAGACCCGGGGCCGCCTCGGCCAAGAAAATTTAGCCTCGAGCGGCGGAAGCCTGCGCCTCGGAGGCGGCTTCGAGCCCCACTAGCCCGGCGCGCAGCGACTGCACGCGCCTCGGCGAACCCACGGCCCCCGTCCACCCGCCGAGCAGCTCCAGCAGCGAGGGCTCGGCTTCCATGTCGCGCAGGCGCCGATGGGTCTCGAGGCGCAGGGCCTCGAAGGCCTCGGACTCCTCGTCTTCGAGATAGACGATCGCCAGGTCGAGGGAGCACTTGGCGAACTCCGCCGGCAGCCCCAGCGCCGCAAAGCCTTCCCGGGCGCGGCCTAAAAGGCGGGCCGCCTGCCGATGGAAGTGAAGCTTGCGGTGCAGAAGCCCCTCCATGGCGAGCACCGTCACCTTGACGAAGCTGCGCCGCTGGCGGCCCAGGCGCTTCTTCACCGTCTGCAGCAGCTCGAGCGCCCGCGCGTGCTCGATGAGGGTCGCCGACTCGTCCATCCCCACCACGTAGGCAAAATTGGTCAAGGCGGCCGTCAGGGTCCGCTTGCCGCGCAGGGTTTCAGGGTCGGCCCAGCGCATGGCCAGAGCGAAGTCGACCCCCGCGCCCGAGGGCGGCGGAGAGGCCGCGAATCGCCAGTTGCCGCGCAGCAGATAGCACTCCCCGAGACCGTCGCGATGCTCGATCGCCCGGTAGAGGTCGGCGGCGCGCTCGAGAAATTCTCGGGGCGGAGGTGACGGATCCGCGGCGCGCGGGTTCTCCGCCAGGAAGATGGCGTAGCGGCGATTCAGCTCGGCGCGCGCCAGGGTCTCAAGGTCCCCCGACTCCGCCAGGCCCCAGGCCTCCTCGTAGAGCGCCCCGGCCCTCGTCGGCTGACCCAGGCGGCGGTGAAGACCGGCCAAAACGGCGAGCGCCCTCACCTCATAGGAGGCTTTCTGAGCCGCGCCGAGATACTCGCCCGGCCGCGCGCCGACGCCGATACGGCGGGCCAGCCCGGGGGCGTGACGCGCCAGGGCGTGCGCCGCCCGCGGATCTTCGAGAGCGCGACGATCGCAGTCCTCCAGGAAGAGCTCGAGGAACGGCACCGTCCAATAAATGTCCCGCGACAGGACCTTGCCGGCGTTTTCGGGCGTCATCAGGCGGATGCGCGAGCGGGCCTGACGCTCGATTTCGGGCGAATGCGGGGGCGACATTCGCGTATTCTCTCATCGATTTCGGAGCCTGTCGACCGAGCCGCGGTCCTCAGGTGAGCAAGAAGTGGGCTCCTCGGGTCTATATGCCTCCGAGATCTTGCCGGAATCTCTCCGAGAGTCTCTTCTCGACGCGCGGAATCATTCCTCGAAGGCGACCCAAAGCCTCTTGAACTCAGAGAGATAGGGGCCCACCAGGCGCGGGTCGTCGGTCACCAGGAGGTTCTCGTAGTTGCGCTCGGCGGCGCCGCGGGTCCAGTTATAGCTTCCGGTCACCGCGATCTCGCCGTCGAAAACGGCAAATTTATGGTGCATATGATCGGGAATCTTGTCGCGCCGGGTCGGAATGCCGGACGCCTCGAGGCGGTCGACGTCAGAGCCCCGATCCTCGGCCTTGTCGTCATCTGAAATCATGCGCACCAAAACGCCCTGGCGATGGGCCTGAAGCAGAGCCTCGGCCAGCCGATTGTCGGTCACGGTGAAAACGCAGAGATCGATCGAGCGCCGGGCCTCTCGGATCAGCGTGCTCAGCCGGGCCACGGTGTCGTCGCGGGGCTCAAAGAGCACCTCGGCGGTGCGCGCCTGGGCGCCCGAGCGAGCCACGATCTTGCTCAGCGAGAGCAGCCACTCGAGGACCTCGCGATCGGGCATTTTGCTGAGGGCGTCACCGGCCAGCGCAAAAGCGCGGTTGAGGTAGCCCGCTCGCGCGCTCGGCGAAAGGTCGAGCCCCTCGAAAAGCTCCGAAAGCGCCTGCTTCTCCGCTCGCGAGAGGCGCCCGTCCTCGAGGGTTTGTTCGAAAATCTTCTGCAGCTCGTCAAATGTCATCGTCATGCCCTGAGCCTATCGATTCCGCCACTCGGCCAAAAGCGAGACGGCGGCCCAGACCGACCCGCGTGCCGAGACGCTCCGCTAAAATTCTTCGGCGTGAGCACCGCCGACCTCTCGGGCGCCGTTTCGGGCGCCGACAGCCCGCCCCAGGAGCCCGTGACAAGCCCCGACCACACTGAGCCAGGGAGCCGGCGCCGGCCCGACCGCATCGGGGCCTATGTGCTGCTCTACAGGCTCGGCCACGGAGGCATGAGCGAGGTGCACCTCGCAGAGCACATGGAGACCGGCGAGCGCGTGGCGATCAAGCACGTGCCGGCCGGGGGAGACCCCAACCACCTGCGCCGGCTGCGCCGGGAGGCCCGCACCACCGCGCGCCTGGAGCACCCCGGGATCGTGCGGGTCCGCGAGGCGATCGACGGCGACGAGGGTCTTTGGCTGGTGATGGACCACGTGGCGGGAACGACCCTCTACAACGTCACTCACGACGGGCCTATGGAGCCCGTAAGAGCCCTGCGCATCGCCCTGCAGATCGCCGAGGCGCTGATCGCGGCTCACGACCTGGGCATCCTGCATCGCGATCTCAAGAGCGAGAACGTGATGCTGACGCCGCCGGGCGACCGGGTGCGCCTGCTCGACTTTGGCCTCGCCAAAATGCTGTGGACAGACGAGGAGTCGCAGAGCCTGACGGTGCACGGCGAGGTCATGGGCACCTGCCGCGCCATGTCGCCCGAGCAGGCGC
>JBCCLG010000584.1:0-4140 GCA_039027015.1 Acidobacteriota bacterium
CCAAGCGCTCGCTGCCGGTGGCGTGGGTGGCCGGCGGCCTGGCCGCGGTGGTGCTGGCGGCCGTGGTTTTGGCCATCGGCCTCAGCCGCCGTCCGGCAGCGCCCGAGCTGGCGCCGGCTGAGCGCGAGGTGCCCGCACCGCCGGTGGCGACGCCGGCCGAAGAGAAGGGCGGCCTGCTGATCCTGGCGACGCCCTGGGCCGAGATTCTCGAGATCACCGACGCCGCCGGCTACGTGCACGAGCTGCCCGACGACCCGTCGACGCCGCTTTACACCGAGCTACCCGAGGGTCTTTTTCGAGTGACCCTCGCCTTTGCGGCCACCTCCGGCAGCGAGGCCGAGGAGCGGGTCTGCGAGGTGCGGATCGGCATCGGCGAGGTGGCCACCTGCTCCGAGATCCAGGGCGAGCCGACGGCCACGGAATTGTTCAAGGAGGCTGGCTGGTGGCGATGAACCCAACAAGCTCCGCGCCCCGCACGCTCGGCCGCGTCGTCCCGCGCGCTTGGGCCGCGTCGGGGCTCCTCGTGGCGCTGCTGGCAACGCCGCTTTACGCCCAGGCCAACCGCGACTATCGGGCCGGTAAACAGGCCGCCGAGGAAGGGCGCTGGAGCGAGGTCGAGTCGAAGATGCGCGCGGCGATCGCCAACGATCCCGAGGCGCGCCGCAAGACGTTTAGCCGCTATTCGCCCTATTACTATCTCGGGGTCGCCCTCGAGCAGCAGGGCGACTGCCGGGGCGCGCTCGACGCCTGGCAGCAGACGGATCGCTACAAGGCGCTCAAGGCCGGAGGCGAGGAGGAAAAGGACCTCGCCTTAAGGCGCAACCGATGCACCAAGCTGGTCAACGACGTCAAGCTAGCCCGAGTGCAGGCCGAGCAGGCCGTCGAGCGCGCGGAGGATGCGGCCGAGAGCCTGGCTCGGCTCAGCCGTCACCAAACGCTCTCCTCGCTGTGGGGCAGCGGCTCGCCTTCCTTCGCGTCTCGCCAGCGCGAGATCGCCGGGCAGCTCGAGCAGGCCAAGGCCCGCATCGGACCCGCGGCCAGCGGTCTCGACGCCGGAGCCCTGGGAGAGGTGCGCGCCGCGGCGGAGGATGTCGAGCAGCGCTTCGAGGCTGTGGTGGCCGACGCCGAGCTGCGCCTCGGCGAGGTCAACGCCTCCATCCGCGGGGCGATGGGCGAGCTCGACAAAGCCGAGCGCAGCGCCCGCACCCTGCTGAGGTCCGTCGGCCGCGTCGCTCCATACCCTCAGCGTTTGGGGAGCCAGGTTTCTACCCTGCGCCGGGTTCTGGCCAAGATAGACCGCGACCGCAATTCGGCCAGCGCCGAGTCCCTCGAGGCCCTGACCGAGGAGCTGATCCGCGAGACCCGCGCTTTGAGGCCCCTGGCCGAGCGCCCGCCCGCGGCGCTTCTTGACGCCGGCGCGGCCTATTTGGCGAATGACTTCCAGGGCGTTCTCGACCTGCTGGCGATCGAGACCTTCAGCCGCGAACGCACTCGCTTTCACGCGACCCTGCTGCAGGCGGCGGCGATCCACGGCCTCTTCGTGATGGGCGGCGCCCAGGACGAAGAGCTGCTGATGCGAACCCAAACCCTGCTCCGCCAGCTGGCCGAGATGGACCCCGCCCTCGGCGCTCCCGGCGAGCGATTTTTCTCGCCGAGGTTCCGAGCGCTCTTCGAAGAGACGGCGCGCGCCGTCAGCCTGGAGCGTCAGGAAGCCGAGGCCGCTAAGCAGGCGCTCGAGGAAGGCGTGACCGAAGGCGAGGAGCCTTCAGGGGACGCCGCGGCCGGAACCGCCACCGCGGCGGACGAACAGCCCTGATCGCGCGCAGCCGCGCGCGGGGATAGGATTCAGACACGATGACCGAGAAGAAGAAAGGCGGCTGGTGGTCGCTGGCGCTCCTGGCGGGCGCGGGCCTTGCCGCAGCCGGCCTGTGGACTCAGAAGCGCAGCCGCCGCCTCGCCGCGGCCCAGCGCGCCCTGCCGCCGGCTCAGCCCGCCGCCCGGCCTACAGCAGCCCCCCGGCCGGCTGCCGGACCAGCCGCCCCGCAGCCCGCTCCAGAGGCCGCGGCCCTCGCCATGCCCGAGGATCTCGAGACCTCCTGGATCGCGGGCCCGGCCGGCACCCTCAAGGTGTGCCAGCGCCACAGCGACGCCTCGGCGGCGCTGATTTTCGTGCACGGGCTGGGGGGCAGCCTCAGCCAGTGGTCGGCGGCCCTCGCCTCCCTCGGCGAGAACTGGCGCGGGGTGGCCTTCGACCTGCCGGGCCACGGCGGATCCGACGCCGCGGGTGAGATCACCATCGATCTCTTGGCCTCGTCGATCAGTGCCGTGGTCGACGGGCTCGGCCTGCGCCGGGTGGTTCTCGTGGCCCACAGCCTGGGTACCGCCGCGGCGATCCGCTACGCCGGGCGCCAGCGTCATCGGGTGGCCGGGCTGCTGCTGGTCGATCCCAACGGCGACCAGACCGAACTGCCCGTCACCGATCGCCGACAGCTGCTCGAGTCCGTCGCCGAGGACGCCCATGAGGAGCTTGGAGCGCACTTCCGGCAGATCGTCGGCGAGGCTCACTCTCCGGTTGGGCGTAAGGTCCTCGGCGATCTCGAATCGACGCCGCCCGAAGTGCTTCTCGAGTGCTTGCGCGCCGGCTTCGCCTACAGCCCGCTCGACGACCTCGATCGCTACGCCGGGCCGATGCGGCTGATCCTCTCGCCGCTCAATGACCTGCCCTACAGCCTGCACAAATTGCGGCCCCAGCTGCGGGTCGCGGTCCTGCACAACGTCAACCACTGGCTGATGCTCGAGGAGCCGGGGGCCTTCGCGCGTCTGCTCGATCACTTCCTCGAGTCGGTGGGCGGCCGGGTCGATCAGGTCAATTAACGGGGCCGCCCGCCGACCGATATGAAAGCCGGCGGAATCAAGCTCGCGGTCGCCTGCGCGGCAGCGGCCGTGGCCGCGGGTTTTTGGCTCGGCCCCGAGGCCCTCGCCGAGAAGGCGCCCCGGAAAGCCGAGGTGCCGGCCGGGAAGCCATCTGCGCCGCCCCCGGAATCGCTCGATCGCCAGGCGCAGTGGCCTCAATGGCGCGGGCCGCTCTCAACCGGCGTGGGTCCCCTGGCCGACCCTCCGGTGCGCTGGAGCGAGGCCGAGAACGTGGGGTTCAAGGTAGCGCTTCCGGGCCGCGGTCACTCGACGCCTGTTCTGTGGGGGAGTCTTCTCTTCATGACCGCCGCCGTGCCGGTGGGCGAAAGCTTCGAGCCGGTCTACGCCGAGGCTCCCGGGGCCCACGACAACGCCCCGGTGTCGCAGGAGCACGAGTTTCGGGTTCTGGCGGTGAGCACCCGCGACGGCTCGATCGCCTGGAGCGAGACCGTACGCCGCGAGATTCCCTGGCAGGGCATGCACCGAACCGGCAGCTATGCCTCGCCCTCGCCGGTGACCGACGGCGAAGTTCTGATCGCGCCTTTCGGCTCCTACGGCCTCTACGCGCTCGACCTCGGGGGCGCGGTCCTGTGGCGCAAAGACCTCGGCAGGCTCCAGGTCAAGCACGCCCACGGCGAGGGAGGCTCGCCGGCCCTGCACGGCGACCTGGTGGTGATCCCGTGGGATCACGAGGGACCCTCTTTCCTGCTGGCGCTCGATCGCCGCACCGGCGCCGAGCGCTGGCGAGTGACGCGGAACCAGGGCACCTCGTGGTCGACGCCCATCGTGGTGGAGCACGGCGGCGGCGCCCAGGTGGTGGTGGCCGGCACCGATCAGCTGCGCGGCCATGATCTGGCCACCGGGCGCGAGCTGTGGCGCGTCGGCGGACTCTCGGCCAACGTGGTCGCCTCGCCTGTGGCCGCCGACGGCCGGGTTTTTGCGGGCAGCAGCTACGAGCACCAGGTGATGATGGGAATTTCGCTCAAGGGCGCTAGGGGCGATCTCACCGGCGGCGAGAAGGTGCTGTGGAGCCGCTCTCGCGGCACGCCCTACGTGCCTTCGCCGCTGCTGAGTCGAGGCGCGCTCTACTTCCACAATCACTACCAAAGCGTGCTGACGCGAGTGCGCGCCCGAGATGGCGAGGAGCAGCCCGGACCGTTCAGGCTGCCGGGAATCCGCAACGTCTACGGCTCGCCGGTCGCGGCCGCGGGCCGCGTCTACGTAACA
>JBCCLG010000585.1:0-4134 GCA_039027015.1 Acidobacteriota bacterium
GTATCCCCGAAAGGGGCGTTCGCAGGGCGTGCCCCCGGCCGGCTAGGAAATCCGGCGGCGCCGCCTGGCCGGTGCGCGAGGCCCGGGCGTCGCCCCCCTCCTCCGCCGCGGGCTCCTCGCCGGGCGGCGGCGGCAGGGGCGGAAGCGAAGCCGGGGGCGGATCGCGCTTCTCGCTCATGGGCTCTTGCTTCTCAATCGGCCCCGCCGCACAGGGGCGCGGTCAGCTCGCGGACCCGGGTCTCGATGCGCTGGGCGAGGTCCGGAGAGTCGCCGTGTTCGCCGATCATCTCCACCAGGGCGCTGCCCACCACCACGCCATCGGCCGCCGAGGCCACCTGCGCGACCTGCTCGGGGGTCGAGATGCCAAAGCCCACGGCGAGCGGCATCCCCACACGGCGGCGCAGCTTCTTGGCCTCCTTGAGCAGCTCCTTGGGCAGCTGCTGGCGGGCGCCGGTGACGCCGGTGCGCGAGACGTAATACACGAAGCCCGAGCTGTCTCGCATCACACGCTGCAGCCGCGCCTTGTCGCTGGTCGGCGCCAGCAGAAAAACCGAATCTAGATTGTGGCGCCTCAGCTCGCCGACGTAGGCGCTGTCCTCGTCCGGAGGCATGTCGACGCAGAGCACCCCGTCGACCCCCGAGGACGCCGCCTGCTCGGCGAAGGTGGAGACGCCCCGGGCATGGATGGGGTTGAAGTAAGTGAAGAGCACGATCGGCACGCCCAGGCTGTCTCGATGGCGCGCCACCAGGCGCAGAATGCCCGACAGGGTGGTGCCCGACTCGAGGGCGCGCTGGGTCGCCCGCTGGATGGTCGGCCCGTCGGCGATCGGATCCGAGAACGGCACCCCCAGCTCGATGATGTCGGCGCCGCCGTCCACCATGGCCTGCATCAGCTCGGCGGTGGTGCCAAGGTCCGGATCGCCGGCCGTCAAGAAGGGGATGAAGGCCGCTCTTTTCTCCAGGCGACACCGATCGAAGACTTCGCTGATCGCGCTCACTCCGCGCTCTCCTTGCTGGATTTATCGCCGAACGGCAGGCCCCACTTGCGCGCCGCCGGGTGCACCGAGACCTTGGCTAGCTCGATCTCCTGGGTCGACTCACCCCGGGCCGCCATCGCGCGGTCGTACTCCAAAACCGACTCCACGTCCTTATCGCCGCGGCCCGAGAGGTTGACCAGAATGATCGAACGCTTGGACATGCGCGGCGCGATCTTCTCGACGTGGGCCAGCGCGTGCGCGGTCTCGAGGGCGGGCAGGATGCCCTCGGTAGCCGATAAGCGATGGAAGGCGGCCACGGCCTCGTGGTCGGTGGCGCTCACGTACTCCACTCGGCCTTCATCGCGCAGCAGCGCGTGCTCGGGCCCCACGCCCGGGTAGTCGAGGCCGGCGGACACCGAATGGGTCGGCGCGATCTGGCCGTCGCCGTCCTGCAGCACGTAGGTCTTCATACCGTGAAGAACGCCCAGGGTCCCGCCGTCAAAGCGCGCGGCGTGCTCGCCCAAATCGCCCCCGCGGCCGCCGGCCTCCACCCCGATCATGCGCACCTTGCGATCGTCGAGGAAGGCGGTGAAAAGGCCGATGGCGTTGGAGCCGCCGCCCACGCAGGCGATCGCCACGTCGGGAACGGCGGTGCCGGCCTGCTTCTTGAGCTGGCGCTTGGACTCATCGCCGATCACCCGATGAAAGTCGCGCACGATGCGCGGAAAGGGGTCGGGGCCGAGGGCGGAGCCGATCACGTAATGGGTCGTGCGGACGTTTGTGACCCAGTCGCGCATGGCTTCATTGGTGGCGTCCTTGAGGGTTTTGCTGCCCGAATCCACCGGCTTGACCTCGGCGCCCAGAAGGCGCATGCGCTGCACGTTGAGGCTTTGGCGGCGGCAGTCTTCCTCGCCCATGTAGACCACGCACTCGAGCCCCAAAAGGGCCGAGGCGGTGGCCGTGGCCACGCCGTGCTGACCGGCGCCGGTCTCGGCGATCACCCGCTGCTTGCCCATCATTTTGGTCAGCAGGCATTGGCCGATGGCGTTGTTGAGCTTGTGGGCGCCGGTGTGCAGGAGGTCTTCGCGCTTGAGCCAAATGCGCGCGCCGCCCAGCTCGTCGCTCCAGCGGCTGGCTTGGTAGAGCGCGGTCGGCCGGCCGGCGTAGTGGGTCAACAGCTCGCGCAGCTGGTTTCTGAACGCTCTCTTGCGGCTGAACTTGTCGTAAAAGCTCGAGAGCTCGCGCAGCGGAGCCATCAGGGTTTCGGGGGCGTAGCGGCCGCCGTAGGGGCCGAAATGGCCGCGGGCGTCAGGCCTGGGAAGGGGTCGTGCCATGGGGCATCTCCTCTGTAAGCTGTGAGAACAATCGCTGGATCAGAATCGGATCTTTGACGCCGGGGCTACTCTCGACGCCGGACGCTAAATCGAGCCCCCAGGGCCTCGCCGCCGCGGCGGCCTGGCGGACATTGTCGGGGCCGAGGCCGCCGGCGATCAGCAGGCGCGGCGCGGCCTCGCCGGAGCGGGTCTCGAGACGGCCGCTCGCCGAGGCGAAGTCCCAGCCTCGGCCGCTGCCGCCGTAGAGCGTCTCGTGCCGCGCGTCGACCAGAAGGCCCCACAGGCCGAGGTCGAGCCAGGGCTCGAGCAGCTCGGGGGTGAGCCTCTCGCGCACCCGCAGGGCCTTGATCGATCTGGCCGCCACGGGCGCGAGGTCGCGCGGGCTCTCGTCGCCGTGGAACTGAAGCAGATCGAGACCCACCCGCTCGCCGAGCGCCCGCGCGCGCTCGATCGGCTCGTTGACGAAGACGCCCACCCAAAGAGCCACGCGACCCGGGTCGGCCTGCTCGATCAGGGCCTTGGCCTCGCTCTCGCCAAGCGCCCGGGGGCTGGGCGGATAGAAGTTCAGCCCGATCAGCTCGGCGCCGCGGTCGAGGGCCGAGCGCGCGTCCTCCGGGCGCGTGACGCCGCAGATTTTGACCCGCGGGCGACGCCCCTCCATCCCGGCGGCCGGCGCGGCCGCGGCGCCGGACGCGGCGGCTGCGGCGAGGTCAGCCATGCTCGGCGTCCGCCGGCCTCAGCATGTCTTGGAGGGTTCCCTCGGGATCGCCGGCGGTCACGAGCGCCTCGCCGATCAGGAAGGCGTCGAACCCCGAGGCGGCCAGCGACCTCAAATCGGCCCCGCTTCTGATGCCGCTCTCGGCCACCTTGAAGGCGCCCTCGGGCAGGGTCCCGTAAAGCTCGCGGGAGGTGTCGAGGCTGACGGAGAAGGTGCGCAGATCGCGGTTGTTGACCCCCACCAGCTCCCACTCGGCGCCCTCCAGCTTGGCGACGTCCGAGGCGTCGTGAGTCTCGATCAGCGGCACGAGGCCCAGACCCCGAGCCTGGCGGGCGAATTCCCGCAGCTCGTCGGGTGAGTAAAGCGCGGCGATCAGCAGCACGGCTTCCGCGCCGGCGTGCTGGGCCCAGTCGAGCTGCAGGGGATCGACCACGAAATCCTTGGCGATGGCCGGCAGGCCGGTCGCCTCGACGCAGCGCGTCAAGATCTCGTAGCTGCCGTGGAAGAAGTCCGGCTCGACCACCACCGACAGGCACGCGGCCCCGGCCCGGGCGTAGGATTCGGCGCGCTCCACGGGATCGAAAGTGCCCACCAGAGATCCGAGACTCGGCGACCCGAGCTTGATTTCGGCGATCACGGCGCGGCCGCGGTGGGCCTCGATGCGGCTCAGGAAGGGATTGTTTCCAGGACCCTGAACCTCGGCGCGGCGCGGCGGGCGCGTGAAGGTCTCCTTGTTGCGCGCCTGCCCGATATGGCCGTGACGCCGCTCGACGATTTTCGCCAGGATGTCCGGGATATCGCCTGCGCCCGACGCTTGTTCGATCTCGCCCATAACGGTCAAAATGCCTCCTCGCTCACCCAGGATATCCGATGGCGGCGCAGCTTTAGCGTCCGAAGCGCCGCAGCGCGTCGAGGGTTTCGGCGGCGGCCCCCGAGGCGATCACCTCGCGGGCCAGAAGGGCGCCCTGGCGCAGCGAGTCGACCCGGCCGGCCACGTAGAGCGCGGCGCCGGCGTTGGCCGCGGTGATCTCGAGGATCGGTCCGGGCTCGCCCGCCACCAGCCGCTCGAAAATCGCCGCGTTTTCCTCGGGTTCGCCGCCCGCCA
>JBCCLG010000586.1:0-4127 GCA_039027015.1 Acidobacteriota bacterium
CCGTTGAGGACTCGGCGGTCGAAGTCCTGCTGGCTGCTGCCGGTGATCAAAAGCGGCAGCTTGCCGGCGGTGGGCCTGGGAAGAAGCTCCATATCGCCGCCGCCGCTGCTCAAGGGGCTGCCAAAGGGGTTTTCGACCGCCGAGTCCTCAACGGCCGAGGCCCCCTGCGTGACGCCTTCGATATAGGCCATGCTGTTTCGAAAGCGCTCGCCGCGCTCGCCGTAGGGCACGTTGAGCGCCGGGTATTCCTGCGGCCGATCGCCCGAAGCCACGCCGAGCAGCAGCCTGCCGCCGGACAGCACGTCGACGCTGGTGGCTGCCTTGGCCACGTGGGCCGGGTGCCGCAGCGGCAGAATGACGCTGGCGACGCCCAGGGCGATGCGCTCGGTGCGCCCCGCCAGCAGCCCCAGATAAACGAAGGGATCAAAGGTCTGCCCGGCGTCTCCGAACGACGGAACGTTGAACGGCACGTCGCGCAGCCAGACGGCGGCAAATCCTAGCTCCTCCGCCAGCTGGACGCGCTCCAGATGGCGCTCCATGGTAGGCACGGGGCCGGTGGCGTAGGTCTCGAGCGGCACGACGAGCCCGACGCTAAGCCGGCCCGGGCGGAAAACCGATCCGTAGGCTCGATTGAGGGTCCGAAAGCCGGCCGGCCGGGGCGCGGGTGGATCGAGGGTCTGGGTTTGGGAGCTCTTGCTCATGGGGAATCGCCACGGGAAGGGTCTGAAGAAGCCGGCGGCGTCGCCGTGCAGGATCAGACTACGGCTGATTTAGCGATCTTGGCAAGTACCCACATTTTTGTAAGTAAAGACTTCCCGGGATCCTCTCGGTGGACCGCGCGAACGATATCGCCACCGCCAAGGCCGAGATTCGCTTGGCCAACGGGGGCGCGCGCTATATCGACCTCTTCTTGCTCAAGCGGCTCCAGGGGGAGTGGAAAATCATCAGCAAGTCCGCCACCAGAATCGACGGCGGACCCTAGTAAGAGCGGGTGGGGGGAGTTTTGAGCGTCGCCACCGCCGGTGGCGGCGCGCTTCCTTATTGGAGACGAGCGCTTGTCCGCCTGCAGGTTCCGGGCCGCGGGACGCCCCAAGAAGGACCGCGGGCTTATCTCCTGAATCTATTTACGACTAATTTGCTAAAAAGCTCAGGTAACAAGACGAAGCGACGCCCCCCCAAACACCCCGCTCAACGAGGTTTGACTTGACCGACGACCGGCCGATTCCCTTCATCCCGCAGGAAGCCGGCAACGACTGCGGTCCGGCCTGTTTAGCCATGACGCTGAGCTTCCATGGCCGGGCGACGGGGCTTGATGAGGTGGCGGGGGCGGTTGAGATGAGTCTTTCGGGCGTCGACGTTTGGAGCCTTCAAAAAGCCGCTCGCAAATTTGGCCTCGACGGCGAGGGCGTGCGCCTCGAGGAGGAGGAAGCCCTCGAGCTGCTGCCGCCCGGCAGCATCCTGCACTGGCACCCCGAGCACTTCGTCGTCCTCGAGAGCTATCGGCCAGGCTCGGGGGCCTGCATCATCGACCCCGCCTTCGGCCGGCGTGAGATGACGCTGCAGACGCTCGCCAAAGGCCTTTCAGGTATCGCGCTCGTTCTGGCGCCCGGTCCAGATTTTAAGAGGCGGCCCGGAACGCCGCCGAGCGTCACTCGTCGACAGCGGGCCGCGCTGCGCCTGGCCTTCGGGGCCAAGCGACTGCGCGCGTGGCTGCGCTCCTCTTTCGGGCTGCCGCAGATGCGCCATCGCGCCGCCGCGGCCCCCAGGAGAACCTCGCCGCCCTGAGGCGGCCCCCAAACTCAAAGCTTCGACCGTCCGTGTGCCTTGATCATCGGAAACGTAAGTACTTTGAATAGGAGTTCCATCATGAAACTCGACCGTTTGACCCCTGAAGCGATCCGCTCGAACGACAGCGTCAACCGCGTGACCTCCCTCGATGCCGCCGAAATGAAGAAGACCATCGGTGGCGAAGGCTTCGGCTGCTTTCCCTGCGAGGGCTACGGCTGCTTTATTTATATCGACCTGAGCTGCATTGGCCAGCAGGGCCTGGAAGACCGCGACTAGCGTCGCAGAGTTGCCGCGGCTTTCAAGCCAAGCGGATCCGCCGTGACGGATCCGCCGTGACTCATCCGCCTTGAGAATAGCCATCGCCACGGACGGTCGCTGGCACTTATCCTGGACATGAGCATGATTCAAATTCTCCGCGGTCGCTGTAACCAGCTGCTGACCCACACGGCAACGTTGGCGAGTCAGCACCCCCAAAGCTTCTGGTTCTACTGCCCTCCCGATCACTTCAGAACCTGGAACGGAGTCCGGGTTCTCCTGCACCAGGTGCGCGACAATCTGGGCTCGGAGGCCGTAGACCGCGTCCTCTCGGAGCATCGAGCGGTCGCCAGCTTCGCCTACAGATCCCTGCTGGCGGAGCTTTCTGACGCCGAGCTGGCTCGGCGTCGGTCGATCGCCTGCCGGGTCGAGTCCCACCTCAGCCACAACTGGTATCTGCAGCGCGGGCTCTTCGATGCCTGGGCCGACCTGCTGATCGATCTCCTTCCGGAAGACTGCCGGCTGCTGATTCCGGTGATGAATCACCTCGATCAGCCCAGCCTCTTCGTGCTCAAGAGCCTCTACCGACGGTGGACGGATCGGGCGCCCGACCTGGTTGCCGGCTACTCCTCCGAGGCGAAGTCGCCCACCCTGGATGAGGACGGCATCTACTGGACCTACGAGCCGCTCAACATCCAAAAAATCGCCTATGGATTTCAGCTCTCCTCCGGCAGCGACCTGATCGAACTGGACTCGAGCGCGGATTCAGACCTCGCCGAGCCCTCGAGCGACGGCGTGACGCCGGAATCCGTGCTGCCGGCCGCTGCCCTGGCCGCTCTTGGGGACGATCTCGAGTCGAGGGCGCGCGCGCGTCTCGACTCGGAAGACGCCCTCGAGGGAGCGGACGTGGACCTCGTGGTGGCGGCCGTCGAGTCAACCTTCGAAAGCTTCGGCTACCGCGCCGCCCTCGGACTCGGCCTGCAGCTGCTAAGGAGGCTGCCCAAACGGCCCGATGGCGGGGCCGGGCTCACCGAGGCTCAAGCCGCCTCGGTCCACGGCATCGTCGCCCTGGCCGCGCACAACCGGCAGTTCCAGAGCCGCAACAACACGCCGCTCGAGAACTTTCTCGAAAGGCACTTCTTGGCTGCCGCTGAGAGCGAACGGCAGCCGGTGCGCCGATGCGCTTTGCTCTACCGGCTGGCCGTGACCTACGGGCGCCGCAAAAAACAGTTCGAGCAGGCGCTCGAATACGCCAGCGCAGCGATCGAGGCGGCGGAGCAGCTCGAACCCGTGGTCGGCACCTACCAGGAAGCCTGGGCGCGCAATATACGCGCCTACACTCTGATGCGGCTCAAGCGCCTCGACGAAGCCGTGCACGACGCCGAGAGGTCGTTCTCGCTCATCGAGCGCTATTCGCCGGAGACCCGGGAGCCCGAGACGCCGGAAGAGCGCTTTTGGGCGCGGGACTTTCTGCTCTCCCAGGGCGTCCTGATCTCGAACCTCGCTTCCCTCGCCGCGGCCACGCGCTCCTCGGAGAAATACGACAGCTGGAATCGCCGGGGAGCCAGCCTGGCGATCGACGATCCGGACTTCGACCGATTTCGCGTGCTCGATTGGATCGGCCTCTACCGCCGCAATGCGCAGCTGAAGCTAGCGCTACCCTGGGCGCGAAAAGGGGCCGAGGTGTGCCGCCGAGAGCAGGAAACCCTGTGGGAGTACCACTTCCTGCTGCAGGCTAGCGACCTGACCTACCGCCTGGGAGATGCCGCCGGCGCCTTCCGCATGTGCGAAGACATCCACGCGCTGAGGGCGAAGCTCGGCAACCCCATCGGACTCAGGGAGGTTGAGCTCCTCTCCGTGAGCGCCGCCGTGCGCAGCGGCCGCCACGCCCTGGCGCAGAGCATTCTCGAAGAGCAGCTCCCGGGCCTCGAGTACCCGGACCTCCGCAGCCAGGTCGCCTCCCATCTCGGAGTCTTGGCCGCCGCGGCGGGCGACGGCGAACGGGCCGATCGCCATCTGGATCAGGCGATCGACTGGGCCGTGTCGACCGGCCAGCGCGACTCGCTGCTGCGCGTGGCGGCCGC
>JBCCLG010000587.1:0-4122 GCA_039027015.1 Acidobacteriota bacterium
ACCACAGCGACCCACCCCGCGGCGACGGCGGCGGTATCCGCACCGTCCGTCAACCCCGCTCCGCCGTCGTCTCTCTTCGCCGCGGGCGGCGCGCCGCCGGCCTCTTCGTCGACGGCTGAACCGCCGGGGATTTTTCGCCTCACGCCCGGGAAGCGCGATCTCTTCCTGACCAAGGATACCGACCTGATCCGTCGACAGCTGCGCGGCGAGCTCGACCTCACCATGGACGACGTGGCGGTCGAGGATCTGCTCGACGACGTCAACACCGACGTCATGACGCCGGCCTGGGTGTGCTTTCGTCATCGGCCGGAAGATATCGCCCGCGACGCCTACGCCGGGCTGGTGGTCGACGGCGAGCGCGTGGTGCCGACCGACGCCCTGGCCGAGGGCAATTTCGAGATCATCGTCTCGGGCTATCGCAAAGGAACCGGCAGCTCGCGCGAAACCGCCGTTCAGGCCGAGAAGTGGAGCGGCATCCGCCTGGCCGTGGCCGCGTCCTTCGCGCCGATCCACGCCCGCAACAACATCAACCAGGGCGTCCTGATGGGCGATCACGCCATGCTGCGGCGCCTGCAGGCGGGTGAGGGGATCGCCCTGCCCGAGTTTTACGAGCGGTACGACCCGATCACGCAGCAGATCGTGCGCAGCGGCGGCCTCTTCCCTTACGCCAAGAAGCTGGCGTCCCGGGCGGCCGAGATTCCGCAACACGGCACCGGCGAGCGCCCGATGAACATCACCGAGAAGATCCTGGCTCGCCATCTGCTCGGCCAGGAGGGGGGGTACGTCAAGCCGGGAGACGCGGTGCTTGTGGAGGTCGACGGCGGCTACAGCCACGATTTCACCTCGGCTCAAGTGCACTATTTTCTCCAGCAGGAGTACGGCGACGGCTATCGCCTGCGCTACCCGGATCGCTTCGCCGCTTTCGAGGACCACCTGGTCTACGCCGACGAGGTGCCTCGCTTCAGCAAGTTCCTCGGCCACATCGACACCATGCGCGAGCTCCAGCGCGAGTTCCAGGGGCACTCCAAGGTCAACAACTTCCTGACCAAGGACGGCAAATCTCCGGGCATCTGCCACGAGGTGGCGCGCGAGAAGATGGTCAGCCCGGGCGATTTCATTCAGGCGACCGACAGCCACACCTGTATGGGAGGCTGCAACAACGCCCTGGCGTGGGGCGTGGGGGCCACCGAATACGCCAACCTGCTCTACAACGGCTTCACTCTGGTCGAGGTGCCGGAGGCGATCCGCTTTGAGCTGGTGGGGGAGCTGCGCCCCGGGGTGACCGCCAAGGACGTCATGCTCTTCATCCTGCTCGAGTACGCCCGGCCCCAGAAGACCCTCAATCGGGTGATGGAGTTCACCGGGCCCGGCGTGCGAAGCCTGTCCATGGACGAGCGCGGCACCCTGGCCAACATGGCGACCGAGTGCTCGGCGCGCGGCGCCGTGGTCGAGGCGGACGGCGCGACGTTCGAATGGATCGCCGCCCACCGCGAGGGGGCCCACGCCGACGCCCTGGCGGCGCGTCGCGTCTCTCCGGACGCGGACGCCCTCTACGCGGGCGGCGTCTACACGATCGACCTCGCTCGCATCGAGCCGATGGTCGCCCATCCCGGGGACCCCGACCGCGGCGTGCCTTCGGACCCGACCAACGGCGAACGCATCTCGAATCTGGGCCGAGTCTCGATCGATATCGCCTACGGCGGCAGCTGCACGGCGGGCAAGCAGGACGACCTCGACTTCTACTACCGCGTGGTCAAGGAGGCGTGGGACGCCGGCCTCACCGTGCACTCGGGGGTCCAATTCCTCATTCAGTTCGGATCGGCGACGGTGGAGAGCTACGCCCGCGAGAGGGGCTACGTCGAAGTCTTCGAGGCGGCCGGCGTACAGCTCATTCAGCCCGGCTGCGGCGCCTGCATAGGCTGCGGCCCCGGCGTTTCGGAAAAAGCCGAACAGGTGACGGTGTCGGCGATCAACCGCAACTATAAGGGGCGCTCGGGCCCGGGGCAGCTCTATCTAGCGTCGCCCCTGACCGTCGCCGCCTCGGCGTTTGCCGGCTACATCACGGCCTACACGGCGGGCATGTTCACCAGCTGAGAGAGCGGGCCCGGCGCTCAGCCCGACTGCTTCTCCAGCAGGGCTTCGCGCTTGTTCTTGCCCTTCCACACGTCTCTCACCGCCTGCCAGTCTTCGATGTCGGCCGGCATGCGCTCTCCCTCCTTCGGCAGATAGAAAGGCTCCTGCAGATACCACGGCATTGCGAGAACGCGGGCGGTGTCCTGGTCGAGGGTGCGTTCGGGCTCGGTGCCCTCGAGGAAGAATTCCTCGATTGGCTTGGAGCTCAGCGAGCTCCAGCGCAGGCCGCTGCCGGCGTCGACCGTGACGGCGACCACGCCGGCAGGAGGCTCGAAGGTCTCCCCCTCCTCGAGCCAGCCGGCCTCGAGTCCGCGCTCCACGAGGTCGGTCCAGATCGGCAGGGCGGCCTGGGCGCCGGTCATGCCTCGGCCGATCGAGCGCTGCTTGTCGTAGCCCACCCAGCTGACGATGGTGTAGCGCGGAGTGAAGCCGGCGAACCAGGCGTCGGTAAAGGCGTTGGTGGTGCCGGTTTTTCCGCCGGTTTCGATCGGCAGCCGGCCGAGCTTGGCGGCGGTCCCGCGCTGGGAAACGCCGTGCATCATCTCGGTGAGCACGTAGGCCACGCCGGGCTCCATGGCCTTGTGGGCGCGGGTCTGGTGCTCCCAGATGGCTCGACCATCGCGGGCGGTGATGCGCTCGATGGTGTAGGGCTCGACCTGGATGCCGTGATTGACGATCGCCGCGTAGGCCGAGGCCAGCTCGAGGGGAGTGAGATCCGCGGAGCCCAGGGCCAGGCTGGGGTAGGGGGGCAGCTCCGAGCGGACCCCAGCGCGGCGGGCGAAGTCGATCGCGCGGTCCACGCCGACCAGATCCATGAGCTTGACGGCGAAAACGTTGATCGAATCTTCGAGGGCGGTGCGCAGGGTGATGATGCCGTAATACTGGCGCTTGTAGTTGCGCGGGCTGTAGACGTCATCGGCCGAGGCTCCGCGGAAGATCGCGGGTCCGTCAAAGAGCGTGTCGGAGGCGGTGTAGCCGCTCTCCAGGGCCGCGCCGAAAACAAAGGGCTTGAAGGCTGAACCCACCTGGCGTTTCGCCTGGGTCACGCGGTTGAACTCGTTGCGCTCGTAGCTCCAGCCGCCGACCATGGCCCGGATCGCGCCGGTGGCCGACTCCAAGACCACCACCGCACCCTCGAGCTCGGGCTCCTGCTCGAGCCTCAGAATCGGCGGCTCGCCGGTCTCCTCGCCCTCGTCGTCGAGCGGCGCCTCGAGGCGGAACCACGCGACGTTGCCGACCTTGAGCAGCTTGTCGGGCCGTTGGGCGCGCGTCCAGGCGATGCCCTCGGCTCCCAGCTCATAGGTCTTGGAGCGGTAGCGCACCGTGGCGCTGCGCGCTCCGGACTCCAGCACGATGCCCTCGAACCACTCGCCGACCCGCGGCAGACCGTCACCCCAGGAGGGCAGGGCCACGGCCTCGAGGTCCTCCTCGGGCTTGAAGTGCTTTTCGATGCCTCGCCAGCCCTTGCCGTGGTCGAGGGCCAGGAGCTTCTTGTGCAGGGCGTCCTCGGCGGCGCTTTGAATTTCGGGATCGAGGGTCGTCTCGATGCGCATGCCGCGGTCGTAGAGGTCGGTGGCGCCGTAGGTCTCGATCAGATGCCGGCGGACTTCTTCGGTGAAATAGGGGCCCAGCTCTTTTTCTTTGCGCCGCTCCTTCACCAGCAGTGGCTGGGCCTTGGCCTCCTCATAGGCCTCGCGGCTGACCATCTGCTCGTCGAGCATTCTCGAGAGCACCCAGTTGCGCCGCTCGAGTACCGCTTCTGGCCGCCGCCTGACGCTGAAGTAGTTGGGCCTTTGGGGGATGCCCGCCAGGGTCGCGGTTTCGGCCAGGGTCAGCTCGGCCACGCTCTTGTTGAAATAGGCCCGCGCCGCGGCCTCCATGCCGTAATTGCCGTGGCCCAGGTTGACCAGGTTGGCGTACATGGTGAGGATCTGCTGCTTGCTGTAATTCTTCTCAAGCTCGACCGACAGGAAGGCTTCCTCTACCTTG
>JBCCLG010000588.1:0-4116 GCA_039027015.1 Acidobacteriota bacterium
CAGCCCGGTGCGCAGGCCGAGGGTGATCAGAGTGACCACGAGCACGATGGCGATGCCCTGGAGCAAGCTGCCGAGAAAGTTGGAGATGCTCTTCTCCACGTAGCTCGACTGGTAGGTCACCAGGTGAAATTCGAGCCCCACCGGCAGCTGTGCCCGCAGCTCGCTTAAGGTGTCGAGGACGTCGGGCCCGAGGCGGGTGATCTTGCCGCCGTCGCGCATGGCGATGCCGAAGGTGATCGCCGGCTCGCCCATGTAGGTCACGTAGGTCTCCACCGGCTCCACGGTGCCGCGCCGCACGGTGGCCACGTCTTCGAGGGCGACGAT
Organism: Acidobacteriota bacterium; assembly: GCA_039027015.1. GTDB lineage: Bacteria > Acidobacteriota > Thermoanaerobaculia > Multivoradales > J023 > JAUIJL01. The sequence goes on from JBCCLG010000588.1 coordinate 325, forward strand.
CTCGCCGCTTGCGAGGCGCAGGCGCATGGCGGCGAGATCCTCCACGGAGTCGAAGCTGCCCGAGACCTCGAGCCCCAGAAGCTCGTGGTCGGTGCGCACGTCGCCGCCCGGACGCACGATATTGCGGCGCGCCAGGATGTCGCCGAGCAGGGTCTCGGTCAGGCCGTAGTCGGCCAGCCGCGCCGGGTCGTATTCGATATACACCCGCTGCTCCTGGCCGCCCTGGATCTCGACCTGGGACACGTCCTCGAGGTCGAGCAGCGCGACGCGAGCGCGCTCGGCCACGCGCTCCATTTCCACCAGGTCGAATCCCTCGCCGGTGATCGCCACCACGGTGCCGAAAACGTCGCCGAAGTCGTCGTTCACCAGCGGGCCGATGGCCTCGGCGGGCAGGGCCGAGCGCGCGTCGCTCACGGTTTCGCGCAGCTCGCTAAACGCCTCCTCGATCTCCGCCGGGCTCAGCGACTCGAGAAAGTTGACCTCGATCACCGAAACCCCGGTGCGCGACTCGCTGGTCACGTAGTGGATCTGCTCGAGATCCTCGATCGCCTCCTCCAGCGGATCGGTCACCAGCAGCTCCACCTGCTCGGGTGAGGCGCCGGGGAAAAAAGTGCTGAGCACCGCGAGGCGAATCACGAAGCCTGGATCCTCGGCGCGCGGCAGCCGGCCGAAGCTCAGGGAACCCGCCAGGGCGAGCATGGCGAGGAAGACGAGGGTGGCCGTCCGGTTCTCGAGGGCCCATCGGGTGAGGCTCATCGGTCCTCTCCCGCGCCGTCGGTCGCGTCACCCGGGGCGGAGCCGCCCTGGGCCGGAGCGTCGCCGCCGAGAGACGGCAGTTCGGCCAGCGGATCGCCGCGCAGCAGGCGCACTTTCTGGCCGTCGTCCAGGAACGTGACGCCGGCGGTCACCACGGTCTCGCCGCCCCCAAGACCGCTGCGAATCTCGAGGCCCTGGGGCGACAGCCGGCCCACCTGCACCTCCCGGCGAACCGCCAGGCGCACCTCCCCGGGGGCTTCGGCGCCGTCGGTCGAGGCCTCGGCGCCCTGGTCGATCACGAAGACGTAGCGACCTCGGGGGTCGGCAGCCACCGCCTCGGCAGGAACCACCACCCGCATCGCCGAGCCGCCGGCGAGCGCCGCGGCGTCGCCGCCCTCGTCCGGCAGGACGATGCGGATCTCCGCGCTCATGCCTTGGCGCACCCGCGCCATGGCGGAATCGAGCCTGGCGATCGCCGGGAAGGTGGCCTCGCCGGCGCGCGGCGCGGCCCCCAGCTCGGTGAGCGTCGCCGTGGTGCGCGCGCCCTCGCCGAGGGCGGGAAACGCCACCGCCACCGAATCGCCCAGGGCCAGAGAGTCGAGCATCACCTCGGGCAGCGACCACTCCACCTCCAGGCCGGAGGCCGCCGGGTCGCCCGACCCGCCGCCGCGGGCCACCGCGGCCACCGCCTGGGCGGCCTGCACGTTCTCGCCCGCCTCCACGAAGAGGTCCGTCACCACGCCGGCGTACGAGGCCGTGAGCCGGGTGTAGCCCAGCTGGCGGCGCGCCATCTCGAGGCCGCGCTCCGCCTCCGCAACCCCGCTGACGGTGCGCTGAGCCGCCGCCAGGGCGCGGTCGAGCTCGCCGCGGGTGGCGTTGTCGCCGGCGTAAAGCGCGCGCACGCGCCTCAGCTCGGAGTCGGCCTCCCGGGCCGACGCCCGGGCCCGCTCGAGGGCCGCCTCGCCCTGCTCCACCCGCAGCCGGTAGTCCGCGGGATCGAGCCGGGCCAGAAGATCCCCGCGCTCAAAGCGCGCGCCGATCTCCACCGGACGCGCGACCACGCGGCCCGGCACCCGAAAGGAGAGCCTCGAGGCGTCGGCGGCGCGCACGCTGCCGGAGAAGATCCGCTCGCCGCCGCTGCTCACCAGCTGCGCCTCGGCGTAGCGCACCGGGCGCGGTCCCTCGGGCTGATAAACCTCCTTCTCCTGACACCCCGCGAGGGCCAGGAGCGCCGCCGCGGCGGCCAGGATTCTTGAGGGTTGCGTCCCCGTGAAATTCGATCGATTCGGCGTTGCCATCGCCCGTCCTCCGATGCTCTGGCGCCCCCGGGTTGCCGGGGTCGGCGCCGCTCTGTTTTTCGAAAAAAGTCGGTCCTGATAAGTCGACATAAGCTGGTTTCCCTTCCCTGGGCGCCCGTTCATGGCAGCGGCTCCTCGGCCGGCGCCGCACCCGCGGGGGAGCGCGCCTCGGCGAGCAGAAAATCGCTCTCCTCCGGGGTCAAAAAGGCGCCGGCCGCCCGCTGCGCCTCGAGCCATCGCGCCCGGGCCCCGTACTCCGCGGTGGTGGCGCGCTGGCGGGCCTCGAGGAGCTGGCTCTGGGAGTCGAGAAGAGCGGTCAGCCGCACCGCTCCCTGGCGGTAGCCTTCGCGCGTCACTTCGTAGGCCTCGGCCGCGGCGAGCGCCGCGCGGCGGGCCTGGGCCGCCGCCTCGAGGGCGGTCTCGAGGCCCACCAGGGCCAGGTCGACCCGCTCTCGAACTCTCTCCTCGGCGCTGCGCCGAAGAGCCCGGGCCGACTCCAGCTCAAGCTCCGCCCGCGCCCGGCGCGCGCTTTTCGCGCCGCCCGAGAAAACCTCCAGGCTGGCGCCCAGGCCGAGGTTCCACGAGGTGTCGGGGGTGTTGGGAAAGCCCTCGCCCACCGCCAGATCGGGCGGCAGCTCGGGCGGACGCAGGCCCGTACCGCCGTCGGCGAGGCGGGTTGAAACCCCGCCCGTGGCCGCCAGGGCCGGCCACAGAAACGCCCGCCTGGAGGCCTCGAGCTCGCGCTCCCGCGCGGCCACGATGCGGTCGGCGGCGGCCAGCTCGGGCGCCGCGCCCACCGCCCGCTCGAGCAGCTCTGCGCGGAGCCCCGCGGAGCCGCCTCGGCGGCGCACCAAGTCGCCCAGGGCGAGCAGCCTCGGGCTCTCTTCGAGGGGTTGATCCGACCCCTCGATCACCGGCAGCAGCTCCTCGCCCAGGGGCCTCGAGAGGAGGCGGTTGAGCTGGATCTCGAGACTGCGCCGAGCGCCGTAGGACAGGGCCAGAGCGCTGGTGTCCTGGGCGGCGCGGGCCTCGAGGCGAGCGACGTCGCCGCGCCCCCCAGCGCCCACCGCCCGGCGCGAGCGTGCGGCGGCGAGATCGGCGTAGGAGCGCTCCAAATTCTCGCGATCGATGATCTCGAAGGCCCGCGCCCGCGCCACCTCGAGCAGCAGGACCGAGGCGTTGAGGGCCAGGTCGAGCTCCACCTGATCGATCTCCAGCTCGCGCGCCGCCTGGCTCAGGCGGGTGATCTCAACGGCGGCCCGGGCGTCTTCCGAGAAGAGCACCCAGCTCGCCTCGCCGACCGCGCTCACCAGGCGCTCCGGCTGCGCGCCGAAGGCTGCGGCCGCGGAGTCCTCGTCGATCAGGCTGCCGCGCACGCCCACCGTCAGCCGGGGCCGAAGAGCGGCCAGGGCGGTCTCGATCTCGGTGCGGCTGGCGGCGGTGGCCAGCTCCCGCGCCAGGCGGTCGACGTTGGCGCTCACCGCCTCGGCGCGAACGCCCTCGAGGGTCGCCGGGCGTCCGGAGCGCCGGGGCTCGCCGTAAACCCGCGACGAGAGAACGAGCTGCCAGGGCAGGTCGAGGTCCAGCCGCGCCGCGGCGTCGAGGTCGAGGGCCAGCCGGCGGCCGCGCGCCTCCGCCAGGGCGGGCGCCGGATCCTCCCCGCCGGCCGGCGGACCGAGGGAGCGCACCTCCGCCAGCACCTCGAGGGCAGTGAGCCGAGCCAGCAGATCCCACTCCG